>NZ_ASZV01000048.1:0-5213 GCF_000442475.1 Ralstonia sp. AU12-08
TGTGGCCAGCCCGAGCGCGCACGGGCACGCGATGATCAGCACAGCAACCGCGTTGATCAAGCCGTGGGCCCAGCTTGGCTGGGGGCCCCAGATCCCCCAGGCGACGAGCGTCATGACAGCGATGGCGACCACGCCGATGACGAAGACGCCTGCCACCTTGTCCGCCATTCGCTGCATCGGCGCCTTGGAGCGCTGCGCTTGCGCGACCATTTGCACGATCTGCGACAAAACGGTCTGCGCGCCCACTTTCTCGGACCGGACCACAAGCGCACCCGAGGTGTTCAGGGTTGCACCGATGACGTGGTCACCCGCGCGTTTGGAGACTGGAATCGGCTCACCGGTGATCATCGACTCGTCGAGCGCGCTCGCGCCCTCGACCACGACACCATCCACGGGCACCTTTTCACCGGGCCGCACACGCAGCAAATCGCCCACATGGACATGGGCAATCGGAACATCTTCTTCACTGCCGTCCGCGTCGATGCGCCTGGCTGTTTTGGGGGCAAGGCCCAGTAGGGACTTGATGGCGGCCGATGTCTGTGAGCGGGCCTTCAGCTCGAGCATTTGCCCCAGCAGGGTCAGCGAAATGATTACGGCTGCCGCTTCAAAATACACTTCCACCCGGCCGCTCGCCGCGAAGGTCGAGGGGAATACGTCCGGTGCGACTGTCGCGACTACGCTATAGAGATAGGCCGCGCTCGTCCCCAGCCCGATAAGCGTCCACATGTTCGGGCTGCGGTGCAAGAAGGATTGCACACAGCGCTCGAAGAATGGCAAGCCAGCCCAAAGCACGGCCGGCGTGGCAAGCACCAACTCGAGCCAGTTCTTCCATGCTGGATTTAGGGGAATGAGACGATATCCAGCCATGGCCAGCACAAAGACCATCGCGGTCAATGGCAAGCTTATCCAGAAGCGTCGCCGGAAATCCATGAGCTCCGCATTCTCTTCCTCCTCCCCCGCCGGCATGATCGGCTCCAGCGTCATGCCGCATTTAGGACACGTGCCGGGATGATCCTGGCGGATCTCAGGATGCATTGGACAGGTGTAAATCGTGGACGCGGATGCCGGTGGTGAAACACTTGCCTCGTCGCCCGGGACAGCCCGCGGCGCGCCTGCCGAGTGAGCATGGTGACCATGCACATTGCAGTGGTGTGCGTGGGGTTGCGTGGGCTCATTGTGGTCGTGCGCCGTATCGGCGCTTTGTCGCGGGGAGGCGGCTTCTCTGTGGCTGTGCTGGCGGCTCATGCTCGGCATCCTGTTGGAAAAAACTGGCACGTGGCAGTGTCGTGGTCAGCATAGCGATCAACCACCCCGAGGACAACGGTCCGCAATGACGGTATCAATGGATTCACAAGGGACGTGCTTCTGTGGCCACGAGCTTGGTCTGCGGTGCAGGTCCATGCGAATTCCGGGCACGTCTCATGCTGAACGACTGTCTCATGCTGAACGACTCCCCGGGGATTGCTATGGAGGTCCTCCTCGCGTTCGTGACGCAGGGGCACAACCTTCCAACGGGAGCAAGGATCGTGGGCGACAACACTTCAATCGACTTGGCGCTGCGGCGCAAATTTCTACGCCAAATGGCTGGGGCGGGCTTGGCGGCAACGGGGGCCGGTATCGGCACGCCTGCTTCGGGGCTGCAAAGCCAGGATCGTTCAACTGACCTGTCCGGAACCGAATTCGCTCTGACAATTGGGCGCACACCCGTCAATTTCACGGGGCATTTACGGTACGCGCTTACGGTAAACGGATCAATTCCTGCGCCCATCCTGCGTTGGAAACAAGGTTCCGAGGTAACGCTGCGGGTCACCAACACACTGGCCACGCAAACTTCGATCCACTGGCATGGCATCCTCGTTCCGTTTGCCATGGATGGCGTGCCTGGCGTGTCCTTTCCCGGCATTCCTGCTCACCAGACCTTCGTCTACAAATTCAAGGTCCGACAGGCCGGTACATACTGGTACCACAGCCACACCCGCTTTCAGGAGCAACTCGGCCTCTATGGCCCATTGGTGATCGAGCCACAAAGGCCGGCCCCCATACCTAGCGACAGGGACTACGTCGTTATGCTGAGTGATTGGACTGACGAAGATCCTGAAAACGTCTTCCTTCACTTGAAGCAGTCGAGTGATTTTTACAATTTCCAATTACCGACGGTCACTGATTTTGTGGCCGACGTCAGGGCGGCGGGCCTCTCAAAAGCACTGGCTCGACGGCGTATGTGGAACCAGATGCGCATGAATCCCACGGACCTCGCCGATGTCTCTGCTGCAACCTACTGCTACTTGGTCAATGGCGCCACACCCTTCACTAACTGGACAGCTATCGCGGAGGCAGGCGAATACGTACGTTTGCGCTTCATCAATGGATCGGCCACCACAACGTTTGATGTTCGCATCCCGGGCCTGACCATGCGAGTTTGTGCGGCGGACGGACAAGATGTCGAACCCGTGAACGTCGACGAGTTTCGGATTGGTGTAGCGGAGACCTACGATGTGTTGGTGCAGATGCCCCGGAATGAGGCATACACCATATTTGCACAGGCGATGGACCGCAGCGGATATGCACGTGCCACCCTCGCGCCGAAGCACGGCATGCGGGCCGCGATTCCTATTATGGACCCCAAAACCTGGCTGACCATGGCTGACATGGGCATGGACATGAACATGAACGGAATGTCTATGACCAGCGGGCCACCCAATGAAACGATGGAAACTCAGGACAACGGCATCCATTCCCCCCTCGGCCACTCTATGCAGGCGGGGGGCGAAACCGCGGCCGACGCCATGCCAGGCATGCGACTGCAGTCCGGCGATGAAGGCATGGCCGGCATGAAACCCTCCATGTCGATGTCCCACGATGGTAAGCCCGAGCATTCCCACCCAATGACGATGCTGGGTATGCACGGCGGCCCCGAAGTCGACATGCGGTCGATGAACCCTTCCAAGTCGCTCGCAGACCCTGGGCCGAGATTGCGCCAAAATGGCCGGAGGGTTTTGACCTACGCAGACTTGCGAACGCTGGGCCAGCCCTATGACGATCGGCCTCCGGGCCGCGAGATCGTGTTGCATCTGACCGGCAACATGCGACGGTTCATCTGGGGATTCGATGGCAAAAGGTTCTCGGAGGCCGAGCCGATCCGTCTGTACTACGGCGAACGGCTGCGGATCACTCTCGTTAATGACACCATGATGAATCACCCTATGCACCTGCACGGGATGTTCAGCGAGCTTGAAAACACGGAGCGTCAAGCGCTCGTCCGTAAGCACACCATCAACGTTCAACCATCCAAGCAGATCAGTTTCCTCGTAACTGCGGATGCCCCGGGCCAGTGGGCATTTCATTGTCATCTGCTGTACCACATGGAAGCCGGTATGTTCCGCAAGGTGGTTGTGGCCTGACCCTTGGACAAAGGAGCGCGTCATGTTGCCAGGAGTGAAGGGACGGCTGCGTTTGGTTGCCGCAGCCTTATTGCTCACCGTGCGGCTTGCAGGCGCCCACACGTCTGAGGCGCCCACGCCAGGCATGCCGCAGACGCCACACGGCACACCGTCTCAGGCCCATGGGCAAGAAGCGCAGGTACTTGCAACACAAAAGCCCGACTTACCTTCCCAAGAGGAAGGCGTCAATGTGATCACCCCCAGTGACGAACCCCGCGTGCCAATGCAGAATCCCAGCCGAGGCATCGCCGTGCCGGGCGACACCATGGTCGACAACGATGTCTATCATCAGTTTCTGCTCGATCGGCTCGAGACGGTACGCACTCGCGACGCGACGGGATGGGCATGGGACATGCAAGGCTGGTTCGGTAAGGATCTTGACCGACTATGGTTGAAGACCGAGGGCGAGCGACTGTTCGGTCAAACCGCAGACGCCAAAGTTGAAGCGTTGTGGGGTCATGCATTTGCCACATTTTGGGATTGGCAGGCAGGCGTTCGCCGCGACTTCGGTGGTGGACCAACACGTACGTGGGCTGCCTTTGGAGTGCAAGGGCTCGCGCCATACTGGTTCGATGTCGAAGCGACCCTGTACGTCAGTAATGGCGGGCGTCTTGCGGCCCGTGTGCGTGCTACCTACGATGTCCGCCTCTCGCAGCGAAGTGCCCTCACTCCCGAAATCGAAGCCAACGTCTACTCGAAGACCGACCAGGCGCGCGAGATTGGCCGCGGGCTGGCCGATGTTCGCCTCGGCTTGCGACTGCGATACGAACTTCGGCGCGACTTCGCTCCGTACATTGGCGTGGTTTGGAGCAGGAAACTGGGAAGGAGCGCAGAGTTTGCGCGAGCGGCGGGGCAAGACGCCGTAAACAAGCAGATCGTGGCTGGAATACGATGGTGGTTTTGAACCAGGAGCCTGTCAGGCTGCGCTCTGGGCGCTTTGCTATATAGCTCAGCATCGCGGTTTCCCGATCGCGCCGTCGGCATGAACGTCTTACCAAGACGTAATTTGCGGGTCATCGAAGCGAGAGGATTGCCTCTCTAGAATGCTTGACATCAGTCACGTTCCAGGAGAAAACGATGAATCGCAATCGACTTGTTCCGCTCATGCTCGCAGTCCTCTTCGCAGGCAGTTCGGCGGCATGGGCCTCAGACAAATTCCGTGGCGACGGCGGGGACAATTGGATCGAACATGTGCGGCAAAGCCCGTCAGCAACTCAACCGGATGTGAACAGGACGGCGTTGCTCTTCGGCTCGCCCGCGCCAGTGTCGCTGGCTGCACGCACTTTGACAGTTAAGCCAGGAATGAAATACATCAACGTCGAATCCGGTGAAACCGTCGCTTTTTCGGCGGGGACTGGGACGCAAGCATGGACGTTCATCGAAGCAATGCAGAGTACTTCGGTCGATTTGGGCGTTCTGCTGCCGGATGTGCCCGACGCTAAGGGTGTGCGCGTCATCATTGCGCGCAGCAAGTGGCTCACAGGCAGTTAGGACTTTCGTTCGTTCACTTCGGTCCCGTTACGACTCACTCGGTCGTGCGGGGCTGGTGTCGCTGCGCCGCCTCCCCCGTCCCCAAGCGATCAGGGCGGCAACCTGGATTGCTGTATTGATGAATTGCAGTGCAATCAAGGCAAATTGCTTGGTCTCCAAGTAGACGAACACCAGTCCGATGTTACCGGCGATCCAAGCGAGATAGCCGCGCGGATCCTTCCTCGCAATAAGGAGCTGACCGGTCAAGCCGGCCAGGATGACGAAGAGTTGCAGTGCGTTCAC
>NZ_ASZV01000049.1:0-134374 GCF_000442475.1 Ralstonia sp. AU12-08
CGTTCACGGTAAATCCGGTCGTTGCGGTCAGGCTCGCTAGATTGCTTGAGGAAGCCGACACGCATTCTGCTGAACAATGGCAGATTGCATGCCCCTTTTCTGGCTTTTGGGCAGCAAATGACGCCAGCTTGGCTGGCGTACCAGCGGGCGAGATACTTACTGCGCTGCCGCGCTTACCACCACAGTCATCGGCGTCCACGCTTCCATCGCCAGCTCCCTTGTTTCGCCTGCATCCAAGACCAAATTGATCGGTTGCGTTCCCGGCAGGGTCTTAACGCTGCTAGCATCCTTGACGTCCAGACGTAGGGCTACAGAAGCACTTCCCCGGTTGACCAGCCGCATGATGTAGCGTTGCTGATAGGAAAGTACTTTGGTCAGAATGACGCCACGCGGCGCAGATACGTCAAACTCCTCCGCATTTGTGGGAAAGGGTTGTGTACCCCCCAAGATTACGACGGGGTTGTGGGCGTCGAATCCGTGCTCAAGATGCAGGACGAAGCCTTTGGCCACCGTCGGAAAGCTGGCAGCCACGGCCAACACCGATATCAAAGCGTTTTTTTTCATGCAATAGTCTCCTAGTGGGCGGGACCTTGAGCGCGTCGTACCCGCACAGCCAAATGCCTGAGTTGGCGTGAAAGAGGGTTAGCTATCAGGTTTTTGCTGTGTACGCCAAGCACCAGCCTTGCAGTTTGAGGCGTCCACAACTGCAGGTGCTGCTTGTGCAACGGAAAATGTCCACCTGCGATGCAGATTGAAATTGATCAGAACCAAGATCCCGGTTGAGATCACCTGTGCAACCAAATAGTGCAGGCCCGCAGCGAACAGGACCGCCAGCATCCAGGCGTTGAACAGCAATGCCAGCACCCACACAAGGAGGAAGCGCGAGAGTGTCGCACCGACCTTGGCGGGGGCGCCGAACACCCATCGCCGACTAACCGTGAAATTGAGCACGAGCCCGAAGATCGCACCTAGGGTCGATCCCACCACGGGGGTGGTACCGGAGTGGACCAAAATGTACAGCGCCAGATAGTGAGTGGCGGTGGAAGCACCGCCACTCAGCAGATATCTGTAGAAGATTCGTCGATCGGTCATGCCGGCCTTTTCTCCAAGGCGCATCAGCGCAGGTGCGAATGACTGGTTTCAGTGCCTTGAATGGCCATATCACTCCTTGACCGCGACAGCGAGCAGCGAACCACCGGCGGGAAATGGCAAGCTGCGGGTCAACAAGCGATATTCAACGTCGCAGACGGTCGAAAACAGCCGATTGAGTGTCTTTCCGATGCGGAAACCCTCGTCAACCTCCAGATCGGTCCGCGCAATCTTCTGGTGCACGCGCGAAATAACCATGACGGGTAACAGCAGCGACATGAAGGAATTGACGTAGAGCGGACGGAACCCGGTGGCCCGCAGCTTCTCCACGAGATCCTTACGCGTATAACGACGCTTGTGTTTGGCCGCGTCGTCCACGCGACTCCAGAGAGAAGGATGCTGAGGCACCGTCAAGATCAGCCCACCTCCGCGCCGGCACGCCTTGTACATCTCGCTCAGGGCGAGTCGGTCATCATCGATATGCTCGATCACATCAAAGGCGCTGACCACGTCGAATGCTTCGACAAAAGGGATCGCGCGCGCGTCCATTTGCAAGAACTTCGCTGTGCAATGGCGGCGCGCCATTTGCAGCGCATGCAGCGAAGGCTCCCCACCGCATACCTCAGCATGTGGGAACCGGTCTGCAATCGCAGCGAGATTCTCTGCTGTGCCGCAGCCAATCTCCAAGAAGGACTGAAGCCGCGGGAAATAACGTTGCAGCGCCCACACGATTAACTTTCGGCGATACACGAACCAAAAGTGCTCGGCTTGAAGCTTTTGGTATTCGTCGAACAGCGGCTCGTGGAAGCCGTCGTTGTCCTGAAGCATTTCGGGCGCCAAGCAAGCGACTCCGTCATGGACGGCGGCTCTCCAGCCGCAGGCATTGCACGACCAAGCAAAAGGCCTCAGAGGCGCATGGCAATTTACACAGATATGCACGGCAAACTCCTACGCAGCGAACAACAGCGCTATTCACCGCGCCTTGATTGCTCGCTGACGGAACACTCAATTTCCCTGGTTGCGTGCCGGGACACGCTCACGGGTCTTACCGCTGTGGCCGCGTGCCTCCCTTACAAAAGCGAAGGCTGTCAGACGTCAGCAGTGATGCGTGTCAGGAAACCAGGCGCGGAGGCCGTAGGAGGAGCTCTGGGATGAAACTAAGAAATTGGGCGCTAGACGACGAATGTGTTCGCGCTGTCGGCCGACAACTGGACATGGTCAGTCGCGCGGGCACTGCATACTGCGGAGCCTCCTCGCAAGACGGACATAGCTTGCACCGGTCGTCATAACGAGCAGGTCCTGCTTTGCCATGGTGGTCGTGGCAATGCTTATGGCTGGTACGTGTAGCCACGGAGAGGCGCTTATGCTGAATGCTCCGCGATTTCTTGATTACAGCATGCGCGCGTTCGCAGTCGGCAGGAATACCGGCGCCCATGCCCTGTGAGGGCAGCGCAACTAGTACCAGCCAGAGCGAAAAAACGCGCAGCAACTTCACGGGCACCATCAATGGACGATCACGGAGCCGCAGTCTAGGAAAGTCAACCTGACCGTAGAGTTACGGGTGGATTACAAGAATGCAGCCGGAGAATGGTGCTTGCTCTCCGCATGCTTACCACCTCGAATCACCTTGCGCATACTGAAGGCGCAAGCATGCGATCAACTCATGGTCTGGCGCGCCAAAACTTGGCCTCTCAACGCATGCAGAGCATGCGCGGCACTCGGTGGAATCCCACTGCATCAGAAAAATATGCGCAGTGTCTCCTGCCAGTTCTTGCGGCGATGTTTTTGCCGGCAGCACGCTGAGGGTTGGGGTGCAGCCCTCTCAACAAATGTCCTTGTCCTTTACGGGCACGATCAGCCGGGCGGCAGATCTCGTGCACCGCTCGCAATCGGCGGTGAGCATGCAGATCAAGACGCTGGAATCGGCCCTTGGCAAAGCGCTGTTCGTGCGCAAGCCGCGCAGCGTGGTGCCGACGCAGGACGGCGAGGTGCTGCTGGCACACGCGCGCCGGATCATTGCGCTGCGCGATGAGGCATGGGCGGCGGTCGTCCGGCCGGACGTGACTGGCCGCGTGGTGATCGGCGTACCGGACGATTACGCGTCGTCGCTGTTTCCGCCGATTCTCAAGAAGTTCTCGGCCACCTATCCGAAGGTCGAGATCCAGGTGACCGGCCTGCCCAGCGTCGCGCTCGCCCCGATGTTGCGCGACGGCACGGTGGATCTCGTCTGCGCGACGCGGGTGAAAGGGCTGACCGGCGAGTTCTTGCGGCACGAGCCGATGGTGTGGGCCGCAGCGCCCGGCGCCACTGACATCTGGCGTGAGCGGCCGCTACCAATTGCCGTGTTCCTACCGGGAAGCGTCGCACGCGAGAAGGCGATCCACAGTCTCGAGCGCGCAAAAATCGTGTATCGAACTTCCTATGAGAGCCCGAGTCTGCTTGGCCTGCTGACGATGGCCCGAACTGGCCTCGCCATCACCCCGCTCGCGCGGTGTGCTGTGCCATCTGACTTTACGCTGCTCGGGCCCGCACACGGCCTGCCTGAGATTGGCACGCTTGAAATCGTCCTCGCCCGAAGCGTCACGTCAAACCGACCACCCTGCGATTTTCTCGCCGAGCGCATCGTCGCTGAACTTCACGCATGAGCGCGCCTCGCCCGACGCCCAACCGGGGGCCGGGACTCAGTATTTCCAGCGTGATGGAGCAATTTTTCGACTCCACGGCAATCACGCGAGTGACGCCGCCGTGATCCAAATGCGCCCAGTCTAGCCGTATGTCCTTTCAAAGTATCGCCGACGCATTGCAACTCTGTCATCTTTGCACATCTTCTCCGATCGTAGTGTCGAATACGTCTTGTAACTGTAGGGGGCACCACAGTAGTCGCATCGAAACGGGGTTTCCAGAAAACGAGCTTTGAGCAAGCAGAGCGGCTCGTAGCCGCAGCGTCGGCAACCGATCTCGAGTGGCGTCTGATGCGCCGGGCATGTGGACTCGCTCTGCAACTGATGGAGGGGACTGTGGTATCCACGCCCCAAACACTTGCGGCAAAATCGAAAACGCTCGTCGTACTGGCGGTAAGGAAAAGCATCGAGGACCGATCCGAGAAGTATCTTGGCCGGCAGGTGCAAGGTCTTGCGCAAGGCGGCGATATTGATCGCATCGTGCACCGGTAAAACGCCGGAATAGGGATCGGCGTGCAAGGACAAGGCGGCATGACGCACCACAACATGCCCCGAAAGCTGATTGGCCTGCGCGAATTTCCAAAGAATGGAAATCAGCGACTCGCACGGGTCGACCCATTTCGGGTCGAAGGTGTAGCCTAGCGCGGGCGAAAGCACGCTCTCGTCAAACGATAGAATCGGGAATCGATTCTTCCGGGAGCTACGCAGCGGCGATGATATGCCCGGTCGCATGGCGCGATTGGACGTAACCACACTGTTGCACGGCGTATGCCCACAATGCTGGCGCTGGGCTGTAACCCGGTGCGTCCCGGGTCTCGCTATCTTTCAGGACAATCTCAACAGCGCGCACGAAATATTCCATCGGGATTTCCATCTTGTAGGGGAGGCTCGCCTTGTGATGCGCCGCGCTGAAGGCCTCCCAGAGCACGGTCGCGTCGTTGACAAGCCGGTAGTTGGTGTCGAATGCCTCGGGGACGTAAAACCGCGTGAAGGTCCAAGCGCTCGCCTCCGGGTAACAGGTTTCGTCATAGCCGAGCAAGCAAGTCGCGACATCATCAGCATCGCGTATCCCATAGAACGGCAACTCTTCGACCATGAGGCGCGCGATGATCTGCGTGGCCCCTGCCGCCTGCAGCGATTCCTTCTTGGCCAGCAACTCCTCCTGGCCGACCAGGAAGGTGTACAGCTTGATCTGCTGCCGATCGAGCGTATCGTGAATGTCGCGCAGCCACTCGTACTCATTGACGTTGTAGCGCTGTGCCTCATCGCAAAACAGGAGAATCGTTCCGCTGCCCGCTCGGGCCGCCGCCTCCCGCAGCTTATGGGTCAGCCGGAACCGCTTGGCCGTGTTGGTTCCCGTCTGCGGCTCGGGATAGCCGACGGCCTCCAGCAGGTTCGACAGAAAGGGGCCCTCCGCATGCTTGGGCTTGTGCTCGCACTGCGCGTGGAAGGTGGAGATTTTGGGGTAGTTGCGGGCGAGCAGGAGCCGTATGTATTCGATCGCCCGGGTCTTGCCAATGCGTGAGGGTCCGTAGATCAGCGCCCCAGGAACACGGTACCGCAGGCACCGTGTCACCAGTTCATAAAAATCCTGGATCGCTGCCGTGGCGATCCGGTAATTGCCAGTGACCAGAGGGTGCGTAGCCGGATCAACCGGGCGGGGGCGTTCGACAGACATGGTGGTCCTCCTTGCGGGCGGCCCGCCTAGGAAATCAGTCCCGTACCAATCGTGAGGCGGCGTGGTACACCGGGCGCTGGCGGCGGCGATGGTGAATCGTCAGCGACGGCATTGGAAAGCGGCGCAGAAATGGGTACGGTGGGTCGCAAAGGCGTGTAGATCGTCGGCGCAGTCGACAAAACACGGATGACGTGCGCGAGATCCGTGGCGGCTTTGCGTGTGTGTTTGGCGTGCGCCAGCTTCTCTTGGACGAACGCCTCGATCACGTTGCCTTCCATCCCTTTGCGCATGCCGCGCTTCTTACGCCATTTCAGGATCTCTTTGCGCAGCCGCAAATCGTGGGGCACCAGGCCCCACGCGCCCTGCGCCTGCAATGGCCCCAACTCGGCTCCATCCGCGAGAAACGCCCGTACGCCGCGCAGGTCTTCGACGTTGGAATAGACAAGCAGCTTCGTACCGATCAGATGCGTCGCCGCTGCCAGGGTTGTGCTGGTGTAGCGCACACCGTGCAGGTTGATGTGAGGACGCACACCTTGGTGCAAGTAGGCACGCACCGTGTGCCTCGACGCGGTTTGCATCAGGCACAGCGTGCGACGCCGATGCTCGGCCAACCAGGAGAGCATGCTCTGCTTGACACGGATCAACCGCTCCATGGCCTCCAGAGGCGTGATGTTGTTCAGCCCGCTGTGCGGTGTACCGTTGTAACTGGCGATGGCATATTCGACGAGTTCCGTCAGCTCATCGGAGGACAGGTACAAGCGGAGATTGCCCTTCGGATCGGACAGCGCACGCCGAAGGTCACGCGGATGCGATCCGGTGTAGCCAGGCAGACGCGACGACATCTCTTGCGCAATGGTCGCAAAGAAACGCTCAATGTAGGGGCGCTCGTCCGGGTGGTGATAAGGGCCCGCATCGACAATGCAACCCACGAACTCGCACAAGGCACTGAGCGTGTCGTTGGCAAGATTTGCTTTGGCGTTGTCGAGCTTGATCCACTCCCAGCAAGCGTAGGCGAGCTCGGGCAGTTTTTGCGACGGCAGGCCATCGTGCTTGGAGTACGCGAGATTGGGAAGGGTGAAGGTCATGGGGCGATGAGGCTCCAGTGCCTTCTCCATCGTCTTGATCACGTCATGACGGCTGT
This sequence comes from Ralstonia sp. AU12-08, assembly GCF_000442475.1. NCBI lineage: Bacteria > Pseudomonadati > Pseudomonadota > Betaproteobacteria > Burkholderiales > Burkholderiaceae > Ralstonia > Ralstonia sp. AU12-08. Next base: position 6,590 of record NZ_ASZV01000049.1, read on the forward strand.
ACTCGCGCGCGAGCACGACGTGATAACCCAGGATCGCGCGAGTGCAAACGTCGATGATGACCAGCAGCCAGATGCGCTCCATTTCGAACTCGTGCTCAAAACCCAAAGGGTCACGTACCACCACCTTGAGCCGAACATCCAGACGGTGCCCGTCGAATTCCACGACCTGATAGGGGCGCACGGCCGCGGGCGATACGGCATGTCCGTCCTGCAGGGGCAAGCCTTTGAGGTGAGAGGCGCCCGCCGCGCGCGCAGCTTGGCCGAAGGAGCGCAGCATTTCCGCCTTGAGCCGGTTGGACAACGAGCGGATTGCCAAATAGTCCATACAGAGCGGGTAGTCCGTCGCCTTCAGACCGAGCGACCGACATTGCTTCAGGAACTCCTCATGCAGGGCTTTCAGGCCGCGCAGGCGCGTCTTGAGCTTGCCATCCGTGCTGACCTGATGCAGCACGACCTTGCGTTGCCGAATCTGAGCCCGAAGCCACGTCACCAAGGCGGGATGGCTCTCGAAGATTTGCGATATCGCCCCGGCCGTACCGCGACTGCCGGTCTGCCCCTGGACGACGATAGGGGCAACGCGCGCGTATTCGGCAATCCGCACATTGGGAATGACGGCGCGAAAGCCCCAGATCCGTCCATCGGGGTGTGTCTGCAACGCACGATACAACCACCGATATAGTTGGCGACGATCGATACCGGTGGACAGTTCAATTTCGTCGATAGCGTCGCCTCGTGCATAGCGCTCGATGGCGGCAGTCGCCATGCGTACCCGCTGCTGACGCCCCTCCGTGAGCTCCGTCCATGCAACTGACGGCCAGGACGCGAGGTCGAGATGCTGGAGCTCCGGTTTGCGGCGCATCAGGACTGTCCTCCCGGTGCCGAGAACAGTGTGAGCAGCGACAACGCTTCCGTATGCAAGGTCGGTGCCGAGAGCTTGCCCGTGCGCAATAACTCATACACCGCGGTGCGAACCAGAACGGGATCGCCTGTGGCGTACTCGCGCTCAATGGTCAGGAGTTGCCTCGGCTCAGCTGTCGCAAAGCGCCGGATCGCTGTCAGCAGACTCGCCGCTGGCAAGCCGCGATTGGCCACGATCGTGGGTAACATCCGTTGCCAGTTGTCGATCCAGACTCGGGATGCAGCGAGTTCTGCCGGCGGCACCACACGAATATCGATCTCTGAGTCGTCCAGTTGGCGCCCTTTGTCGACGACCATGCCCTCGTCGTCTGACTCTGAGAGCAACACCAACTCGTCCCGAGTTTCATAACGGACCCAGAACTCGGCCAAGTGTCGCTGTCCGCCCACTAGGATGAACCCAGGCCTTTCGCAAAAACGCTGAACGTCGGGATCGGCCTCCAGCCTCAGCCATTGATCGAGAGCCGCACGCCGATAGAACGACACCCGGCGCCCCAATTTGAGGCTGAAGGCCTCGAGCCGATGCGCTCCGCGAGGTCGCGGGATCGGGATCGGGCTATCGAAGGACTGACTTTTCCCCATAAGATCAAGGCCTTACGAAGGGAGTGGAAGTCTAGGATGCCAATTGACAAATTTAATGCGGGCTTACGCCTATTGACGCTATTGCCTCGCTTTCAACGTAATTAAAATTGTCACTACAGAGCCCGCGTTGGCTCAGTTTCGCCAAACCGTAGTGACATTTTTATTTTGTTCTACGCCGATGCGCTCCGCGAGGTCGCGGGATCGGGACCGGGCTATCGAAGGACTGACTTTTCCCCATAAGATCAAGGCCTTACGAAGGGAGTGGAAGTCTAGGATGCCAATTGACAAATTTAATGCGGGCTTACGCCTATTGACGCTATTGCCTCGCTTTCAACGTAATTAAAATTGTCACTACAGAGCCCGCGTTGGCTCAGTTTCGCCAAACCGTAGTGACATTTTTATTTTGTTCTACGCCGAGCAAATCAAGCCGACGCTAAGCGCAGTGCGCGAGCGGCTGGGCACTGGCAGCATGAACACCATCCACCGCCATCTGGTTACTTGGCAGGGTCAACAAAAGCCTGCCGCGCGCAAGATTGGCGATCCGAACCCCCGCCTGCTGGCCGCACTGGGCACCGAGTTTTCGCGGGTGGCCGAGGACGCCGCGGCCGACGCCGAGGCCGCACTGGCGCAGGTCATGAGTGAAAACGCGGTGCTGGCCAGCACTGGCGAGGCTCTGGAAGCTGAACGCGACGCCCTGACGCAGGAGCTGCAGCAGGTTGCGACAGAGCGCGACAAGCTTGCCGGCAAGGCGGCCGAGCAGGCAGCAGAGATCGAACGCTTGAATGCAGAGTCGGAGCGGGAGCGCGGCGAACTCGCCGCCGTTCGTCGGGCGCTCGCGCAAGTGGAGTTGCGCCTGGAAGCGCTGCCACACTTGGAGCGCGAACTGAGCGAACTGCGCGCCCAACTGGCGGCGGAACAGGCCGCCCGGGTCGCTGCCGATCGCACAGCCGCCGTCGCCGATGCGCAGCGTGAAGCTGCTGACATCGCCCGAATCCAGGCCAACGAGCGCTTGGCCAACGCCGAATCGCGCGAGCACCAGGTGCGTGCCCAACTGGCTGAAGCGCAGGCCGCGCATGAGCGCACCCGCGAGAAACTAACCGAGGTCGTCGGTCTTGAGGCCGGTGCCCAGGCCGAGTTGCGAATGCTGCGCGAGCAAATTGAGGCCGCGAAGCCGACACCAGAGTCGGCACCAGATCAGCAGACCGGTCAACCGCCGAGCAAACCAAACTCACGGCGCAAGGGGGCGTAGCAACGCCGCTTACCTACCCACTGGGCGGCACGGCCCCCCTCTGCATTGCGCCCTGCCCGCCATACAGTCCTTCCCCTAGCCCTCTTCACATCCGGAGTCATCGCATGCTGCGGTCGTTTGGCCTGGTTGACCAATTTCGCACACTGGCGGCATTCGTTTGTGCCGCCACCCTCGCCTCCACACCGGCTATTGCACAGGATGGCGTACCCGCACTCGCAATCACCGCGCCGAACGGGGCCAAAAGCGTGCTGGTCGCCACTCTCCACGTCCCCTATCAGGGCATGCGCCAGCCGGCGATGTCGGTGCTCCAGGGCGCCACAAGTTTTGTCATTGAAAGTTCGAGGGCCCAAGGTCCACAGCCTGTCGAACTCCAGGGCGCCGATCTACTGGACCCCGAGGTGTTTGCTGGTCGGGCCTCTCGTGCACCATGGGCCCGGTCATTGACCGATACACAGGTTGAATTTCTTCAGCTGCGCGCGAAATGCGCAGCACCTCAACGTCCCGACCTGGCCATCGAAATGCTGCAGCACAAGAGTCCGCGTATGGCCGCCGCGTACGCTTGGATTCCCTGCACAGAATTGAGCAACCTGTCCAGAGACGCGATATTCGCGATAGCGGCACTGCGCTACAACGTAGCGATAGTGCCTCTCGAAGATCAGACCGACTTGGAAAACCGGCGACGCGCGGTCCCGGATCGGATCTATTGGCGCCTGCTGATGGGCGGCTTGAACATCGCCCGCCAGCGAGAGGATTTCCGTCAAGCTGTTATCGCATTCAATCGCGGCGACTATGAGAGGATCGCCGCTCTCGCGAGTCTGGGTAACGAATCTCCAGAGGATGCGGCGATCTATCACCGCCTGATGGTCCACGACCGCAATTTGTCCTGGATGCCGCGCTTGCGCCAAGCCCTCGACGCCGGCGGCGCGGTGGTCGCGGTTGGTGCTGCTCACCTGCCAGGGTCCGACGGACTCATCGCACTCTTGCGAGCGGACGGCTACCAAGTCAACGACATTCTGCTGCCGAATGACACAGCAATGGAGATGCAAGCACCATGATGGATGATGCAATGCATCGCGCTCAAGATGTCGTCTATGGCCAAGACCAAGCCGCGCAGATGCGAAAGGCACCGGGCCTTGCGCGCATCCGCGCGGCAGCATCTGACTCCAGTTGCACGGTATTGGACCAGTCGGTCTGGAAGCGCACTGAGCTGGGCCCGGTCCTTGATCTCCTCACGACTGAAGGATCAACCCAGCGGGTCTACGTCGACGTGCCCATCGCCGCCGTGGTTGGCTTAACGCATCGGAATTTCAGCAAGGCCTTGACGTGGCGCGGCATGCTGCAGGACCTGCACGGTTTTGGCTGGGACGAGCGCGTCATTGACTACTGCGAATCGGAAATCGGCCACCAATCATTTCCCGCCCCTGAGGCAGCGTACGAACTGAAGCTGGCCGCCTACGGCGGGGCTGTGACGTGCACCAACGGCGTCCACCGCCTGGTCGCGGCCGTGAACTGGTTGGGCGCCACGCAAGGTGAACACGCCGTGCTGCGCAAGGTCTCGGTCTGGTACCGGCCGACCGATGCCTCGTTGGTCAGTGCGTTGCGCGCGCTCGAGCAGCAAGGCGCCCGATTGCGTCTCGGCTGCGCCAGAGACGACGCCGGCATCCGCCGTATGTGGTTCATCGAATCAACCACCGCGCACCGCGTCAGCTATTTCCACGTCACGCCCGGACGCTGCACTCCAATTCAGGTCGGACCGCGCTGGGTGGCAAAAGCACGAGCATGGGCGGGCCTAGAGGCCGACGCCGTACATTTCGTGTCGGAGTGGTTCGATATTCCCCCGACCGTTCTCGATACGGTGGTAAAGGATGCTTGGATCGACGCGCAGATCCGCGCGCCCCGCTACGAGGCCCCTCTTGACTAAATGAAGACGGTGAGTCCCGTTGTCCAGCACGACTGGCCTTGCTATTCTTCCCTCGCACGCAGTAGCGCGCACAATTCGCCATCTCGCGATGGTCAACCACCTTGAAATCTACGCACTCCATGGCGACGAAATCCAAGACCGCAGCAAAGAAAGCCGCACCGGCAAAGAAGACCGCCGCCGCCGCGGCCCCGACCATCAAGCCGCTGAAGGACACCTTCACCAAAGCCAGCCTGGTGAGTCACTTGGCCGAGCAGACAGAACTTGAGGCCAAGGCCGTGAAGTCCGTGCTCCTGCATCTGGAGAACACCATCCTGAGTGCGCTGCACAAGAAAGGCGCCGGCGAGTTCACGCTGCCTGGTCTCTTCAAGGTGGTATCCGTGAAGGTACCGGCCACCAAGCGTCGCTTCGGCAAAAACCCTTTCACGGGCCAAGAGCAATGGTTCGAGGCCAAGCCGGCCAGCGTGCGTGTCAAGGTGCGCCCGCTGAAGAAGGTGAAGGACGCCGCTCAGTAAGTCCTCCGCTGCCATTCGTGCCAACGGGAGGCCAAGCCTCCCGTTTTCATTGGCGCGTGTGCCCAACGCAACCCATGAGGATGTCTTGTCTCTCTTTCCCCAGCGTAGCGCGGACGTGCGCCGCTACAAGTTCATCAATTGGAACGTCGTACTGAAGCCGGCTCTGCAAGAGAAATTTGAGAAGGTCATCACTGCAGCCGAGCAAGCAGGCTACCTCGAACGGCTATACGTGCGCGTCGAACGCGAGCACCGAACTGTCACCCTATTCCCAGGCCAGCATCCGGTGGGCGCTTCGCTGAGAAAACAGGGCTCGACAGCGGCGGAGCACGGAGCCGCACTTGTGTTCTCTCAAGCCAAAACCGGCAATGTCGCCGTGCTGCTCTATCCGTACGAGTCTGAATTCATGCGGCAGCCCGAAAAGCTCATCGTTTGGCGAGTGTTCGTGGGCCCGAACGATGTCACACAAAGCGTCATCGACGCAGCCGTGGCCGACGCGTTCCGATACTGGCGCGTATCCAGTGTGCTCGACGGTGGTTCGCGGTGGGATCGTTGGCGCATCGGAATGCTGCGGCGCCGAGACCGTTACCAATCGGCGGAGAAGGCGATGACGACTCGGCCAAGCCTGGTAGCAAGGGCCGTCGGCGCGTTCCTTGCCTGGTGGCCTGTTGCTGCCTTCGTCGCGTTTAGTGCCCTCGTGACGGTCGTGACCGGCTGGCACGACTTCAGCGACAAGTTTGGTGCCGCTTTCCACTCAACATCCACCGCAGCGAAAGAGTCGACGACTACATCAAAGACAGGCCGCGCCAGCGAAGCGGCGGCGGCCCCCTCGACAGCGCAGGATCGCTAGGCCCGCACCCGTAGTTACGGGTTCAACCGAACTGGGGGGCGAGGCATCCCTGTTTTCGGGTAGTAGCTGTAGTACACGTCAACAGCGCGGGCCCAGCAGTCGAGCAACTCGTCCGAGTGGTCGCGTACCCACTTGGCCAAGGCCTCAGCGTTCGGGTGGCTCATTCCGAACGCCGGCGCACCAGTCGCCACGTCGAACGCGCTTCGTGTCCAAGCAGAAAGCGAACGCCTTCGCCTTCTCGAAGGGATAGTCGCAGGGCACCAGGGGGTGCAGCGACTGTAGCGTGGCGGCGCTGGGCACCACAAAGCCTGCGTCATGGAAGTGCTGCCGGCCATGCGCTTCAAAGTCGTAGTCTACGAACCCAGCCGGGCTGTTGTATTCGACCCGCGTAATCTCGGAGGCGGTGATCGGCGCAAACGAGAGCCACCACGTGCCTTCTTTGGTTGTGGTCGATTTCAATAAATGCCGCCGTCTCGTGAGAGGCAGACGCCAAGGATTTTCGACGTATGCGGAAAGGCCCATAAGCTTGGCTTCATCGGGCTTTTCGCCACGACGCGCGTAGTACTCGACAAAGGGCATCAGAGTGGCTGTGTCGGCCGACATCTCCACCGTCAGGCGCACTCGGGTTTTGTTCATGACGATGCCATTCTTGGGTGCGACCCCATCGACGCGGGTCAGATACTCCATGTCTCTCGCGGTCAACGTTTTGTCGCCTGTCGTCAGGCCGTGACCATCAGCATCGGGATCCGTCGTCAGCCAGACCACTGAGTTGCGAATGCTTCCGTCACCATGCTTCACGTGGCCACGCGAAATCCCCATCGAGAGGATCGTTTCGGCGTACGAGACGGACGTGAAATGGTAGAACTTCATCCGCGTTCCTTCATCGTTGTGTGTGTTGATAGTTCAGCAACGCGATTGACCGAATGCGGTGTCAAACGGGTGCCGACAAGCTTTCTTCATTCAATTAGTCGCAACTGTCCTAGGCGCTCCAATCGCTCGCGGTCGGCCTGATCACTATGCTCCGGTGCGACCGGGTGGGCAGCGCCGCAAATCGTGCAGATCCAAAGCTGCACCCGGTGTGCCGCGTCGAACGATGTTACGCCGGCATTTTCGGGAACGTGGTCACGCAGGACGCCACAACTGTTGCAGGCGAGCCATCGTGTGTGGGATCTCATGGGAGTGCTTCGAGGGTTTTGGCCCGTTCGATGATAGCGCGCACGTTCGCAAGGCAAGGTGCTCGCTCATACAGTGAACCAACTTCAATGCCGATTTTGGCGCCACTGAGCAAATTGCTGGCCGTCGATTAGTTCGAAGCCAAACTCGCGCCCGACCTCGGCGGCCCCCGAAGTAAAGCGGCTTGTGGTAATGACGATCCCTTTGCTGGTGCCGCTGCTGCCGCGATCAGCAAAGGCAATGGCCCCATGCAGTTCACGCACGATTTCCGGGCCGACACTGCGATGCGCCGCCCAGCATTTGCATTGTACGATCCAAGATTGGCCGCTCTCGTCAACCGCGTATAGATCGACGCCACCATCGCCATCCCGACTGGCGGCCTGGTGAATCACGCGCAGCCCTCGTTCCCTGAGCAGTTGCATACAATCCCGCTCGAACTCAAACCATGCCGGCCGCGCACCTTCTGGCGCGGTTGATACCTCTTCGTAGATCATGCGCGATGCCGAGCGGCTGCGGTAGACACGCACCCGCTCAGCCTCCGCCATTGCCCCGCGAGTGTGTGGGCGCACGAATGTGAACCCTTCTGGAAGGTGCATTCCATACCGCTGTGCGAGAAAACGCTGAGTCGCCGATGTTGTTGCCGCCCGGCGCAGGTGTTGAGTGACAGCGTGTGGGGCACGACCAGATTCGTGCGCGTGTTGTGTCGCCTGCCGTAGATTGGGCCGGCTATAGCGTACGCGCGGCAGGTACACCACCGTCGTCAAGTCACGGCCACGGCTGCGGCGCGTTGTCGTTCGCGTACCAAACAGCGACTCTCGCTCCTCCACCACAAGAAAGTCCCGGATGATCGCAGCTGCGATCAACTGCAAGCTCAACTCGGCGTCCGTGTTCCACGTCACTTCGCCATCATCATCGCGCGGGCGGATCAAGCGGCCACCTGTTGCGCGCGGCGGATCGCTGGCAATGCCAATCGCGACATGGTGGTAGCGCTGCGCTGCGTCGAGAAATTGGCACGCGAACTCGCCTTGGTTCTCAAAGATCCGCACCGCCACGAATGGGCCGAACGCCACTTCTACTCGTGCGCCCCACGGGATAGTCCATTGCCGAGCTTCCTGTGCTTCGCGCAGCATCGCCTGAATCGTCGCTTCAGCTTCGTCTTCGGTGCCATCGAGCGCGACGCCGCGCATGGCTTCACAGACATCCGACAACGGGACCGGAAAATCGTTTGGCCCGAGGCGCTGGCCCGCGTCAATGAGGTCCAGCATGTCCAGACCGCTGCGCCACATCTCCTCGATGTCGGACAGCGACGCTTCGAGGTTGAACGGCGCACTACGCAATTCCAAACCGTGTTGCCCAGTGTTGGCGAACCAGGGCCGGTGGGTGCCGCCCTGCGTGATCTTGTCATCCAACAGAGCAGCCTCGAACGTCCAACGTGCGGCTTCGGACAACATTTGGTCGCCCGCATCGTTGAGCAGCGGAATCAGCTTGTCGAGCAAACAGAACAGCGCGTACGTGTCATGCAGCACCTCAACACACGCCCGATACGCAGCTTCCGCATCGGGGGCTGGACCCGCCAATGCTGCCAGCCAACGTCCGATCAATGGCGCACGCGCCACTAGCACCCTGCCCTGCTCGGCAATAATGCCCTCACCGAGCCAGTTGCCCTCTTCCGTGACGACCGGTGGTACGCGGTCATATGCCTGTCGCTCTGCAATTCCGCGCACGAAGCCAGCGGCGAGGCGGCGATTCCGATACACCTGCCTGCCCCATGCGACGCGAGCCTTGTCTGTTGCATTTAGGTCGCCTGCCCAGGGCCCGTCATAGTTCAGCTCCGACCAGACGTCTGACGCGGGTTCCGCCCAAAGCGGGATCGCAGGAGCGGCATCGGTTGTGTCAGCCTTTCGTTCGCGCTCGAATGGATCGAATCGCTGACCCTCGCGTGACCCCTGCAGTCCAGGCACCGGATGTTGCCATTGCTGCTCCATGCCTTGGAGTGAGGGAGCGGTTTCCCCAAAACCCGAATGCAACTGCGCCTCAAACCAAACAGTTTGGTACCCCTCCGGCGAAACGGCGATCATGCGAAAGCGACCGCGCTGGCGAATCGCCGCAACCACTGGATCAGCGCTCGGCCGCATCCACCGTGTGTGGGGATGGGGATTCTTTCCCTCTGTCATCAACGTAAAGGAAAACACCATGGAGGGGGTGTTGTTCCAACGCCAACCAATTGCGACGCACGTCCGCTGTCGACGTAGCCGTTGGATGGTGTCACGGTCCTGGGCGATGAACACTATGCAAGCAACGCCATCTTCACCGATCCAGCCAGGTCCGAAGAACCGTTGACCCACCGAGGTTCCCTTGAACGGCTCCGCCAGCGCTTTGACTTGGGCGGCCGTGGCATGTTCTATCGTCGTGGCAACCGCGCGCGCCACCGGCACTCGTTCGTTCCGGGGGAATTGCTTAGCAGGTGGGTTTTGGTCGGCGGGCATAGGCGAATCGGCAAGCTCAGTTCGTTGTGCCATACAGGGCAGACTGGCGATCAGCGGTCAGATGCCACCGCTGGGCAAGGTTGGCCGCTTCGGTGTTGCTGGCCAGGACCGCCTCAGCCTGCGGAAACAAGGCAACGTAGCTCGTTGCAAAGAAGCTCATGAAAACGAGGGCCACGCTTACGAACCTAGCGGCCATCGCCTCCTGGTCGCAAAGCGCTTGTGCATCGCGAATCTGCAGAATGCTGAGCCAGCTCGAGTGCGCGTAGCCGCAGAGGAAGCTGTAGATTTGGCGGATATAGACGGGGTGGAAACCGGCGGCGATGCCAGTGTCGATCCAAGACTGGCCGGCGCGCCATTCGCCCTTCAGAACCTTTTTACGCATCGGTTCGGAATACTGCTGCCAGACGCCGTGGGCTTCGATCTCGATCTGGAGTTGATCGATCCTTGTCTTCTCGTCGGCCAACTTCTGTTGGTGCTCTGGCGCACGTGCCGGATACGCCTGTCGGTCCAGTAGGCCGGCACGACGCCAGATCATATGGCGGAATTGTCGGACCTCCACATCTTTGCTGCCGTAGATGTAGGCGAACGTGAGGTAGGTCTCCAGAGCCGCGCGCGCAAGAATCATCACGGAACTGTGGTCGATGTGAAGATCTGCGCCATACCCGGCAATATCGATTTGGACCGGTTGGGCTATCAGGCGCAGCGAGGCTACGTGGTAACAGAATTTTTTGCCCAGCACTTGCGCATCGTTCATCCAAAGCTGGTCCACCGGGATCTGCTGCCCGGCCTGGGACTCAACGAGCTGCATCACCAACGTGAGCAGGCGCTCAAAGTCCCCCGAAAGATCATGGTTCAGCACTGATGCAGTCATTGCAGATATGAAAAAGCCGCCCGAAGGCGGCTCCTGTAACGTGCGAGTGTGGCCTCAGCCTGCAACCCTTACGCGCCGGCCTGCCAACACCGATCCTGCTACTTTGGGCTCCACTACCGACCGGCGCGCGACCGCCTGTTCGCGCGTCAATTTGGCGAACACGGCGAGGCGCGCGGCGACCTGTTCCGGCTTTTCGGCCAGGAGCGCTTGGCGTCGAATTTTGCGTGCTGTCGGCTTCATGGTTGATCTCCCTTGCGCATTGCGGACAGGACTGCCCCCAGATCGCGCTCAAGTCTCTCAATCTTACCCTTTTTCTCCACGACCCGTGAGTAGCCCAGGCTTTTGTAGAAATCTACCAACTCGGGAATGGGCCGCTGCAATGAGGCCGTCGTGCAGTCAAACGCCGCCGCACAGAATTCCAGGTAGCGCACTGCGATCTTGGCAAAGCGGCCCTGCAGCGGGTTAGGTGCCGGCGCACGGCTGAGCAGGTGGATCGACGCGACCACGTGTCGATTACTGATCCGCCCCAGGATCAAGCCACACAAGACATGCGTGTGATCCGGCAACTCCGCATAAACGGCGGCCTCCACGCGGCGCGGCCGACGGCGAGCCCGTGTCAACTCGCGGGACCATAGCCAGCCTGGGGCATAGCCTCCGAAGGTCCAGCGATCTGCAGCATCGACGTCCGTCCGTCCGATCGGCCGGAAGCGCACCGTTACCCCCTCTTCTACCGCGACGGCCGCGCTGGCCGCCGCGCCTGCCAGCTCGCGACGCTCAGCGCAGCGGCTTTCGGCAGTGTCCCAGTCTTGGCGCTGGGCCGCCATTTTTGAGGTCGGCGACGACATTTCGGTCTGGATGGAGGCTATTGGGCTGATTCTAACATGCCTAAAAGCGCACTCCATCGAGTGAAGTGCGCTTTTTACTGTGGTTGATAAGTATTCTTATCATGTACTGTGAAATTAATGTACGCTTTCGAGAACGTCACTTTTTCGCGTTTTCCAACAGGCCCGGAAACCCAAGCCCGACAACGCTTCGCCGCCCATGGACCCGCTCGACCCCGACCACAACCCTGAACCACCCCCCAGCCTCGAGACGCTGCAAAGTGAAATAAAGCGCACTCGACCCACCCGCCGCCGCGTTGTCGTTCGACGCCACCTCCACCGTGGCCATTTCGCGTTCCTGCGCGCGGTCGTCCAGGGGCTGGATGCCCGGCCGATGTGGGCGCGCTACCTGGCCATCGATGGCGAACTGGAGGCGCAGGCCGAGCTGACGCAGGAGACCTTCGTCGCGCACCCGAAGGTACGGCGCATGACCGCCTGGCTGCGCGCTGAACTGGCGGCGGCCGTGCGCCGCGCCGGCCACTACGGCAAGGTGCGCCTGATCCGCATCGACCTCTCCGGCCTTGCGCAGCGCGGACCCGCGTTGCCAGCGCTGGAGGAGTTCGCGCTGGAGAACGGGCTGGATGACTTCAGCATCGAGGAGCAGCTCGAAGCCTATCGGGAGCGCTTCGGAGACGCGGTGCAGCGGGCCGAGCGCCGGACCAAGCTGATGGAGCGGCAGCTGCGCCTGCTGGCCGACCTGGAACAGGTGCTGGCGGAGCCGGTGCGGGTCGACGACCACTGCCACGCGTGGCTGGCCGCGGGCGTCGCGGATCGGCTGGAGGCCGCCGGCGTAGCCACCATCGGCACCCTGATCGACCGTATCAACAGCCTGGGCGGCGGCTGGTTCCGCGCGCTGCGCGGGGTCGGCGAGAAGAAAGCCCACGCCATCGAGCGCTTCCTGCGCGCGAACGCCGACACGCTGGCGCGCAAACTGGGCGAACACGCCCGGATCCCGCGCCGGCAACTCACCGCGCACGAGCGTGACCGCGTGGTGGCATCCGGCACTGGCCTCCTGCCCCTGGAAAAGATCGTTGTGCCGGCCGCGCTCGACGGCAGTAACGGCCGTTTCCGGCGGCCCCCGGTCGAGTGCCTGCTGGACGCCCAGAACGACTACGAGGCGGTACTCACCTGGCTGCGCTCGAAACCGGGGCTGCCGCCTGCCGAGATCGCCCGGCGGCGCACCGGCCGGCGCGATGTCATCACCGAGCCCGGCCCGCTGGATTGGCTGCACTACCTGTCCAACACCCAGCGCAGTTATCGCAAGGAGGCAGAACGCTTTCTGCTGTGGGCCATCTGGATTCGGCGCAAGCCGCTCTCGTCGATGACGACTGAGGACTGCGTCGCCTACCGCGATTTCCTGGCCGACGTGCCCGACGACTGGTGTGCGCCACGCTCTCGGGAACGGTGGACGCCGAGCTGGAAACCGTTCGAGGGCAAGCTGTCGCCCGAGTCGCAGGCCTATGCCCTGACCGTGCTGCAGAACCTGTACCGGTACCTCAACGACAAGAACTATCTGAGCGGCAATCCGTGGGGCGGCGTGCGGGCGACGAATGGTGGCAAACCACAGCTGGACGTTGGGCGCAGTCTGACCGAGGACCAATGGGCGTTTGTGGTGGAGCGCCTGTTCCTGCTGGAGCGCACGTCATCGAACCTGCGGCTGCAGGTCGCCTTGCCCTTGCTCTACGCCACGGGCTTGCGTCTCGCGGAGATCGTGGGAGCGACAACGGCCGACCTGGCATGGCGCAGTCTCGCCCTCCCCCGCTCCGGCGAACGCATGGACGGCTGGTGGCTGACCGTGGTCGGCAAGGGGTCGCGTGTACGTGAGGTGCCAGTGCCCGATGAGGTCGTGCACGCGCTGGGCGCGTACCTGGACTCCCGCGGCTTCCCCAGCGACCCCGCCCAGATTCGTGAGCCGGTGGCCCTGCTCGGCCACGCGACCGATCAGGCTGAGCGTGCGCCGTGGGCAAAGCGGGACACGGCGAGCCCTGCCGCTCCGCTGACGCCGGGTGTGCTCTACCGGCAGATCAAGCGCTTCTTCCAGGCCTGCGCAACCGAGTTGGAGGCAACCGATCCGCAGGGAGCAGCACGGCTGAACGAAGCCAGCACGCACTGGCTGCGACACTCACACGCATCACATGCCATTGCCGCCGGCACGCCGGTCGAGATCATGCAGCAGAACCTGGGGCACAAGTCGCTCGACACCACGACGGTCTACGTGACGTCGGAAGAGGCCATTCGGATGAAGGAGCTGCGGGGGTTTTGGAAGCGTTCGTGATTTTCGAATGCGGGGGCCGCAACTTCCCCGTCTTTGCAGGCTTAGCCGGCACTGTCCTTAAGCTGGCGCCAAGATCAAACGAAGCCCGTCCTTCATTGGGCTAACTTTCAGTATATAGCGAGCCCCCGTGAACCCCTCAATGAGTTGTCACGTGGAAACTCGCCCCGCAAGCATCCCCAGCTGCATTGCTGCAGTTTCCACGTGACAACTTATCAGACGAGTGTCATGCGCACGCAGAATCATGCGACATGTTGTCGCCGACTGCCGCCAGAGACCGTACTTCTGAACCTTCTATTGCATCACATAGATGCTGGATAGTGACGCCAGCAAAGGGGCCCATCGCGTTTCCAGGTGGCAGCTACCAATGGGGTTCGGTAGATCCGTAAAAGTTTCGCCCAGACTTCGCGTCATTGCGATCGCCGATTCGGCTAATAGCTCCAAGTGTTCCCGTCAGCCACGAAGCCCGTTCGCCCGAACCGCACATGCAACGTATGCTTGGCACGAGTTTCCACGTGACAACTGCACTCCAGCGTCAGGAAAGATGTGACGGGTTGTCACGTGGAAACTGGTCGCAAAGTTCAGTCCACAGTGCATGACGAGGATAGTTTCCACGTGGCAACTCATTTACAACGGCTGATGAGAAAAACACTAAGAGAGATAAGAAATTCCTTGAGTTCACAGCAAGTCTCGCTAAAATCACAAAAACCTTGGAGAACCTATGAGCGCATTTACGATTGCAATCGCAAACCAAAAAGGTGGCGTAGGTAAGACAACGCTGAGTCTCAATCTCGCATCTGCCTTCCAATCTGGAGGCACGGACGTCGCTCTAGTCGACGCAGATCCTCAGAACACCTCATTGCGATGGGCAACAAGCGGTGAGGAGCCTCTCAAGATTTCGGTGGCGAGTCTCGCTCCCGCAGGTTCTAAGATCGGAAACGAAATCCAAAAATTGCAAGGCAAATACGATCTTGTCGTTGTGGACTGCCCTGGTAACCTTGAGGACCCGCGAACGCCCGAGGTGCTCGGCATCGCAGATTTCTGCCTGATCCCAATGGGGCCATCGCCGGCTGACTTGTTCAGCACTCTGGCAATGATTAACGAAATCAAGAACATCAAACGGCGCATCAATCCGGAATTAGCTTCCGCACTGATGCTGAACAACATCAATGGCCGTACACGCATGCGAGAAGAAATCCTTTCGCTGCTGAACCAGCAAGACGTTGGTACGCATCTGCTCCAGAGTCAAATTGCCCAACGTGAAATCTATCGGCAGCTGTTTGCTCTTGGGACTACCGCACATGAGTGCGGGCGATACATGAAGGGGTTGAAGGAAGCACGCGCTGAAATCGAGTCGCTGGTCCTTGAGTTGACGCAGCACATCACTCAATCGCGTTCGCAAAAGGTGGAAAATGTCTAAGAATACTAAGGACACTAAAGTGCAAGGCGCCTCGACAACAAAGGGGCAGCCCATCCCAAAGCTCACCCTCGCGAGCGGGCTGATTAAGGGGTTCAAGAACGAGCAGCAGGCCATTCAGACTCGCGAGCGAGAGCAGGAACCGCCTCCGGCTTCCCCTCAGGAGCAAGAATCTCAACCCGTTACCGAGACAACCGCCAACACGGTGGAACCTGCTGCCGGCCCAACTGCGTCCGCAGTTGGTGGGCGCAAGAGCATCGCAATTGCCGATTGCGTCTCGAACCCGTACAACCCTCGCGTCTTCTATCCAGAGGCGAAAATCCAAGAGTTGGCCCTAACCCTTCAAAGGGAAGGCCAAATTGAGGCCATCAAGTTCACGCGCCTACCTCAGTTCCCTGGCAAGTATGTGATCATCGACGGCGAGCGTCGGCTGCGTGCGAAGAGATCGCTGGGCGAGACGCACATCGATGCCGAAGAACGTCATGACGTACTGCCCATCGACCTCTACACCACGGCTTACCGAGCGAACAACGACCACGAGCGGCAGTCAATCTTCGATGACGCGATTGCGTGGCAGCAATTGATCGAGCAACAGGTGGTCGCGGATCAAAATTCGCTGGCTGAGAAGGTCACCAAAGACAAGGCATACGTCAGCAAGGTTCTTTCGCTGAACGCACTGCCGAGAGCCATTCTAGAGCGCATGGCAGAAAGTGCTGATCGTGTGGGGTTGCAGGCGGCCTACTGCCTCAAGTTGATCTTCGACCGTGTCGGGGAGGAAGGCGCTGATCGTCATCTGACGGCAGTTATCGAAGGCAAGAGAACGGTGCGCGAATTGGAGCTCATCTTGCGCAACCTGCAAGGCCCGGGCGCTACCGCGAAGCGAAGTCGCACTCGCTACCACCAGCTTTTCGATTTCAAAGCTGATGGTGTGCAGCGCGGCCAACTTAAGACATTTCCTGACGGCCGAATTAGCTTGGAGCTGAAGGAAATTCCGGCTGATAAACAAGAGGCGCTGGCTGAGAAGCTGAAGGCACTGGTTGACCAAGAGTTGGTAGAGCCATCAGCGGGCTAGCAACAGCACGCTGTATGCAGGTTTTTCAACGACGAGGCCCAGGTGTACCTGGGTCTTTGTCTTTTTTTGACGCTCTCTGAAAGAGACGCAGCGTTTACTTTGTTTACGTAAACACTTTAAACCTTTAAACAACATTTAGGCTCCGGAAACCCAAGCCCAGTAAGGCTTTGCCGGTCATATGGTGCATAGATTTGTGGATTGGGTGAACACCATTGGGGAACGCCGGTTGTGGATTTGGGGCTACGGTGAAAGCCATTGGGGCCAAGGGGTTGTGGATTTGGGGCTTTGGTGAACGGATTTGGGGCGCCGCCAGCGAACCCTAAAGGTGAAAGGATTTGGGGATGGCGAGGGTGAACAGATTTGGGGAGAGCCACCCTAGAGTACAGCCCAGGTGCGACACACGAGACCGTAGGTTGGACCCGCTTGGTGAACGGATTTGGGGAGATGAAAGGTGAAAGGATTTGGGGCGCATGCGAGCAGGCACTCCCGCACAAATCCATGCCTGCAAACATAGGTGAAAGGATTTGGGGATTCCATAGGTGAACGAATTTGGGGTAACCCCGTGAGTACCCACTTCCATCCAGCCCCAGGCTCCCGGGCATAGGTGAAAGGATTTGGGGAGGGGAAGGGTGAAAGGATTTGGGGCAATTGGCTCCGAAAGCGCACCCGAGACGACTTCAAGAGTCTGTCGCCCCTTCCAATGCTTACGAAATGGGCAAATGAGCGCTATGGAGCACAATAGATGGACGGGCAACTGCGGAAAGCCCCCCAAATCCGTTCACCTTTCGAGGAATGCGGGGCCGAAAGCCCGCGTAAAAGGTGAACGTTTTTGGGGAGAGCGAGATCAAGAGTCGAACACTCAGGCAGCGAGCGCTGTCCCTTCCTGGCAACGTAAGATTGCCAAACGAGCGCTATAGGTGAAAAATCTACCCCTAGTTTTTCACCTATAGCGAACCCACCCACTAGGTCATGGCACGCGTACCCGAAGCAAAGAAGGGTTCCCAGATCGCCCTGTTTCAACAACAGGAGGCTCCTGAGCCGTTCAAGAAGGCGGTTCAAGCGATCCACGTTTCACCGGTAGGTAGTGCGCTGTCGCTCCAGCAGCGCCGCATCTTCAATGCACTGATCAAGAACGCCATCGAGCAACGCCTGGCAGGCCGAGAAACAAACAACACGTTTCAGGTCTCTATCCCTCAGATGATGGCAGCGCTCGACCTCACCACGAAGGACAACGCATACATCAAAGAGACCGCAAAATCGTTGATGCGCACTGTCGTGGATTGGGATCAGCTCAATAGCGACGGCACGTCGACATGGACGGGTTCAACACTCATTGCCGGCGCCAAGATTGTGGGCTCCGTCTTGTCGTATTCGTTCGCTCCGCAGATCAGTGAGGAGCTACTGGATCCCCAACGGTACGCAATGATCGACATGCGGATCGCCAAGCTGTTCCGGCGGTCCTATTCGCTTGCGTTGTGGGAGAACACTGTACGGTTCGAACGGATAGGCCTGACCGCACGTATCCCACTGGCCACCTTTCGCAATCTCATACTCGGACGCGAAGAGAGCGAGACCAAATACAAGGAATACAAGATCTTCAAGCGAGCGGTGTTGACGCCGAGTATTGCCGAAATCAATGATGTATCAGACCATGAGATCGAGTTGATCGAGCACAAGGTCGGCCGAACCGTCGGTGAGATTCAATTCAAGATCAGTCGCAAAGTGAGCGCACTGGAGGAGGAGCCTCACCAAGACCTAGTCAACACAGTGGTCAAGTTCGGTGTCCCGCATTCCGAGGCCAAGCGCCTCGTTCGCACGTTCGGAGCCGAACGCATCCTGGAGGCAATCAGCTACACGCGCGCTCGACAAGCGAAGAAGGGTGTTCCGCCGTTGGATAACATCCCGGCGTACTTTCGCAAGTCGCTTACGGAGGATTGGGGCAAGGGCGCGGGCAAGGCTGAGTCTGCCGGAGCTGGTCAACAGCAGCAGAAGCCGTTGGCACGAAGCCCAAAGAATGAAGAGGATGCGCGGGCGCAATACCTCGCAGCTCGCATTCCGCATGCGCAGGGCTACTTTGGGGAACTATCCGCTGACGATCAGTCGGCGATGCTCTCGCGTTACAACGATCAGTGTTCTGTGAAGGAGTTGAAGGTCGTCGCAGGCAAGAAGCCCTCCAAGGCAGCGGAATCGAATTTTTTCGAATGGGTGGCACACGAAACTTGGGGCGAACCCAATGCCGGCGAAATTCTGAACTTCGTGCTGTCGGGAAAAGTCTAGCTGATTATTTCGACACACCGGCTTCAAGAACGAATCGAGAGGTTGGATTCTTCTTCGCCGTGCTCATCTCAAGACGGTCGCGCGCACGGGTCATGGCCACGTAGAACAAGCGACGCTCCTCGGACTCTGTGCTCTTCTCGTTCGGCACCACGGTTTCTTCAGCCCTGATGATGCATACGTGATCCCACTCCAAGCCCTTTGAGTTGTGCATGGTCGTGAGAATCAGCGCGTCGGCCGCCGGTACGTTGTTCTCGCGCCGCAGGAAGGCGATACGATCCGAGAATGGACCGTTGAGGCGGCTCAGCACGTCGTAGGTCGTGGTGACCGCACGCTTGGCGGTGTCTGCTTTGGCACGTTGAGCCATCCACTCGTAGACACCTTCCAGCACGAGCGGATAGAACTTCCGATCGCAGAGACCGCGCCATTCGGCAAGCCGCTTCATCAGCTCCCGGTACGTGTCCGCGGTGCTCTCGGCCAGGCCCATCTCGACCAGCTCCTTGCGCGGCCGCTGCTCAAGACTGGGACCGATCCGGCTGTGCAACGTCTTGAGGTCTTGCGCTCCGACGCCAGCGAACGCCAGCACGGCATCGAGGCCGTTGGTCTTCGTTTTCTGGATGAGTTCGAGCAGGTTGCACATTAGCGCGGCCTCGGCCCGGCTCAGGATTGATTTGCCGGACGCTCGGAAATACTTCACGCCATGGGAGCGGCAGACGGCCTCAACTGGGTCGAGGATACGGTTCGTTCTTGCCAGGATCGCTGCCGATTTGCTGGCGCGCATCGACGCTGCGAGGGCCTCCACTGCGTTCACGGCCTCGGCATATTCGTCATCGAAGCGCCGAAACGAGATGTGGCCGCCGGGGCCACGCGCGGCGACCAGATCTTTGCGGATGCGCTCCTTGTTGTTCCGAATGACGTTGTCGGCAGCGGCGAGGATTTCTGACTTGCAGCGATAGTTCTCCCCCAGAATCACGGGACGCGCGTCGAACTCCTTGATGAACGACTCCATGCCTCGGAATCCGAGCGCGGCCCTGAAGCCGTAGATGCTTTGGTCATCGTCACCGACTACGGTCACGATCGAGCCACTGCGCGCGTGCTGCGCGACCCACTGGTATTGCAGCGGATCGGTGTCCTGGAACTCATCGACCAGCAGGTGCGTGAAAGGGTAGGGCGAGATGGTTCCGCGCTCCATGCCCTCGATGGCCATACAGAGCATGTCCTGGAAGTCGAGCTTCCCGTTCCGCGCCAGCGCTTGTTGGTATGCCGAATACAGGCGCTCCTCAACGCTGCCAGGCGGAACCCTGCCGAAGTCCATTTTGATTGCCTCGATGGCGGCCAAAGCGGCTTCTTCCTTCCAATCAAGGTCGGCTTCCTTCAGGGCTTGTGCAACCAGCGCCAACTGGTCCCCCTCGTTGGCGATGTCCTGCTGCTTGCATCCCTTTGGTGTGAGCTGCTTGAACGCCAGCCCGTGAAAGGTCCCTGCCAACAGGCGAGCCTTCGATGCCGGCCCGGCCAGCGCGCGAATGCGCTCCTGCAGTTCCGTGGCCGCCTCCTTGTTGAAGGTCACAGCACCGACCCTGCATGCGGGATCGGCGAGAAGAATGGCTGCCTTGGTCGCAATTGTCTTTGTCTTTCCGGCGCCCGGGCAGGCAACGGCGACACAGTGCAGGCGTAGGTCTGCCACTTCGCGCTGTGACGGGTTCAGTTCGTCTAGGATTGACGTGGGCATCTGAGAAACCAATACGGTGGCCAACCCCGAGCCTGCGATGGCCGATGGGGTCGGCAAGTGGCCTGCGAGCCGGGTGAAGCTTCTGGAAACTCGCAGGCACCCGGGACTTAGGCTCGACGGACCTTCTGAAGCGACGAGCGGAATGCGCGCAGGCTGTCGTTGAAGGACCCAGAGAACAAGTACCAACCCCAGCCCAGAAGCGCGAAGATGCTGTACATCAGCGCCAGATTCATCCCCGCTTCGCGCGCCGAAGCGTCGATCGACTGCTGTTCGAAGCCAAACGTCTTGCACAGGGCCTGCGGCGGGGGCAAGCCTTTGACGGCAGACGTGGTGTCCTTGCATGTCTGCATCGTGATATAGCCAGCCGGAGCCGCCGGATACTTGGCTCTATCAGCGACGGACTGGAGCAGCTCGCGCGGGATCGCGGAGAATGAGAAGTCACTATGGATCGCAAGCAGTAGGCAGAACGCGACGCTCGGCACGACAACCAGCAAGCGGAAAGCCCAACCACCCCAGAATGCGATGTGGCGGACCAGCGTCCATGCGACGGACAGCTTTGTCAGTGTGGCCTGTGAGTTCATGGTGTTCCCAATGGATGTGTAAGCGGTTAGCGATCGAGTGCGTCGCCACTCCATAAATGGCAGTGACTCGCAAAAACCGGCAATCGGCTTCAAAAAATGTCGGTGGAGTAGACCGCTGCGCGCCGAACCCGGGGCGTCACGCAATCGCGGGGGCCGCCTTGCCCGCCGAGGCAGGGCTTTCCAACAGCTCCAGGCGAGGTCCAGCCAACAGCGCAGCGAGCACCCGATCATCAAAGTGGATGCGGCACAAAAACAGATTGGTCTGTGCCATGCGCACGCATGCCTCTTCGTCGAGGGTCAGCAATGCCTCGCCCATCGATTGAGAGATACCCAGCGCAGTTGTCGCCAGGGCTTGATCGGTGGCTAGCAGCCTGCGAGCAAGGCGCAGATACGCGATATTGAGAGATCGAATCTCGCTCAGCAGCGATGTCGCTTCCATGGTGATGTCGTTTGCAGGCGATTCAGGAAATGCCGAGCGCATGTGGCCCGCCGCCGGCGGAACCCTCTGTGCCGATGCGTACGCCGTACCGCCACCAACAGGTGAAGATACGGCGGAGGTCGTCCGGCAGGGCACGAGCGCGCTCAGATCAGATGTTGCGCACGGTGGTCATCAGACGCAGGTGCGTCGTGTAGCAACGAATGGCCAGCGGTTGGAACTTGCGCAGGAAGCGATTCACTTCCTCGTTCACGTCCGACTGATCGCGGATGGCGTTCCACACCATGAAGTCGAAGTGATCCATGGCCCGGTCGAACTTGTTCAGCACGCCCAGAGCCCGCATCGAGAAGGGCGAGTATGCTTCGACCACCATCTCCATCGACGGCTTTGTGACCGACGGCTTCCAGATCATTGCGCCGCTGGATTCCATGTCCTTCTCGCGTGCTGCGCGATAGCCCTCGGCGACGCGCAGCTGCTCATCGACGTAGGCTTCCAGATTGGCCATTTGTGTCTCGAAGTGCTTTGTGATGGTCGACAGCTCCGACGCGGTGAACGTGCTGTGTCCGAAGCGGGTCAGGTTGATGGTCATCCGGTTCATGAACGGCCACCACTGCTCGAACAGGGGCTTGAGGCGCGTGTGGTTGAGTTTGACCATAGTCTCGACAACAGACGCACCCGCGAGCTGACGGGTCAGGATCTGGCGCCCCAGTTCGCGCCGGCGGGACACGATCTTGGCGCGATCATCCGGCGACATTTCGCGGAACATTTTGCGGGTGCGCGCAACCTCGCCCTTCTGGCTGTCCGCGTCGGCCGCCGAGATCAGACTGTCGCGCTGCAGCGCATCGACCGCGCTCTCCATCTCGTTGAGTTCTTGTTCAACGTCGGACGGTGTTGTTGCGCCTGCCGTATTCGCTGCGGCGCTGGATTCAACTTCATCGTTGGGAAGGGTATCCCCGTTCGTCGTCACGGCAACGTCGGAGTTGTCGGCGCCTGCAACCTTATCGATCGTGTTCTGCATGGTGTGCTCCTTAAAATTTGCTCCCAAAATGGGCGCCAGTGGGACGGAATGAAACGCGGCTATCGGCCTACGTGAAACGATGCAGCCATCCGCCAGCCGAGCACGCCCAACACCAGCGCGCCGACTGACCACCACATCGTGTTCAAGGAAAATGGAAACAGGAGGGCGGACGTGCCCAATCCCAGGGTGATGACCGTGGCGTGTGCCGCCACGTGAAAAGCAACGGGGCTTGCGAACCCGGCAGCAGCTGCTTTGATTCGGCGCGAGACGGCACCGTCGTTCATCATGGCCATGCCGAAGACGAAGGCACCGAATGCCCACGAGAGAGCGACGTTCGCGCGGAAGATGCCTCGGTAGATGGACATCCAGAAGTGCCGCAGCCAAGCGTTGCTCATGTCCGTCGCGCCAGCGTCGGAGATATCGGTGCTGTTCGGCAGCGTGGACGTCCACGCCTTCATGGCGCCAGACTCGACGAACCAGTGCCGAAACTGCGTGTTGGTCCGATCCGCAGCCCGCGTCGCCGCGGTGTCTCCCAGGTTCAGTTCAACCGACGCCAGTTCGGCGTCGGAAATCTCGAATGTGGTATCGCCTTCGAGGAAGGGACAGCCGACCGCGAGCATGATCGGGGCAACAAGCGTCCACAGGCGAAGGTGCGAGGCGAAGCGACTGTCAGCCATCAGAGCACCACGCGCAGGATCAGCAACGCCGGCGTCACGATGACGGAAGCCAACCCAAACCAGAACAGCGCCGGTCGGCGAAGTGCGACGCTCTGCAGCGCGAAGCACAGTGCTTCGCGGCCGCGGGCGTACTCGGGCGGAATCTCGGCCAGTTCCTGCAGGTAGCCTCGGGCGGCGAGTTCGATACGGCCGACCGTATCGAGATCGAGCCGGGACACCTTAGCGATGAGCGAATTCTTCAGCGACATCGTATTCCTCGAAATAGCGGCAGAAGACGTGCCCACTGAGCACCCGCGCAGCCATTTGCATGGCAGCGCTGCGCGGCGTCACGTCGTCAGGGCAGGGCTCATCGACCATGCGGCACTGGTAGCCGGCGCTTTGGCGTGCCTCGAAGTCCGGGATGGGTTCCTGCAGTGGTGCCCAGACGTGGTACTTCTCGCCCTTGAACGCGGCGTAGCGCATGGAAAAGATCTCGTGCGAGCGGGTGAAGAGGCCGCGCACGAAAGCAATATTCGCGTCGCCCTCCTTGCGCGCCTGGCGGTAAGCCGACAACGCATCCATCAGCATCTCGGCCACGAGGGGTTCTTCGCGCACGCGAAAATTGACGCCGAGAAAATCGACGACGCGCTTGCAGGAGTCATCCAGCTCCGGGAAGGCGATGAAGACGGGCGCGAGCTTCGACGAAAGCTTGTACTGGTTCACGACTTGTCGAAACAGACTGGGCATGCTGCAGTTATCCTTGGATGATGGGAATGCGACCTTGGTAGACCGAGCCACCGGAGATGCGCATGAAGTACTGGAGGTTCGGCAGTTCGGTGATGAGGCGTGGCGGAATCAGCGGCGCCTTCTCCAACTGCGTCGAGCGAGATACGGAGCCGCTGAATTCCCCGACGTGCGACTCGGAACCTGTGCTTGCGCTGCTCGACACCACGATGTTGCGAATGGCTGTCTCGCCCACCTTGTCGGAGAACCATTGCGCGGTGTCGGTATCCTCAAGGCGCAGGATGATCTGGTTGTTCAGGTTGCCGAGCACCTGCAGCATCTTTGCAGCACTGCCAAGCTTGGCTTCCAGGTCGGAGCGGCTTTGGAACGCCACGAACGACCGGAAGCCGGCGCCACGGCCTTTGTTGAGAATCTGGATCACCTGCTCGTTGATGGCTTCGGCCACCTCATCGACCAGCAAGACGATGTCGGGTGGCGTCTCGTAGAAGTTGTAGATGGCGCCCGCGACAGAAGCCACGTCGGCCAGCAGCATGGAAGCGATCGCCTTGGCGACGATGCTGTTGGACATCGAATCCAGGCCAACGTACAGGACGGCCTTCTGCTTGATCACGCGCTCGATATCCCAGATCTCACGGTCATCCGTGAAATCGTCGGCCTTCGGCGCGAGCATGAGACCGGTTTCGCCGGTAGCCAGCATCTGCAGCAGCGGCAGCGCCGAGGCGATGATCCGCATGTAGTGCTCGCGATCGTGCACGAAGGTGGCCACCAGGCCGTCGATCGTCTCGTGGCCGAGGCCCTTCTTTGCGAAGTTGTCGACGTAGAGCTGAACCATCCCCTGCAGAGGATCCACCCCGCCCTTCTGGGCGATGCGCTGCAGAAAGCCTCTGGCCTCGTCTTCCCAGTCGAGCATGCCCGCTTCCGGAAAGAATCGGCGCAGGCATCGATCGAGCAGACCATTGATGCCGGACTGTGCGTAATTCAGGATCGAGCGGAGGTTCGGCTTGTCGCCGACGTACAGCTCACCCTTGACTGCGCGGTCGATGAAGAGGAAGGCAAAGTCGCGGAAAGGGCCTTCTTCCATCAGTTGGGAGACGCGGCTGGCGATTTCCGACGGCTGCGACCAATTCTCAACCGGATTCATCCGAATCGATTCGGACGGCGCAGCCTGCTTCCAGTACAGGAACTTGCGACCGGCACGCTTGCATTCACGCTCGACGCGCTTCTTGAAGTCCTTGTCGTTCTTCGGGTCGACAATAATGAGGACGTCTTTGTTGGGGCTGTGAATGACCTGTGTCGCAATCAGCTCGTAGGTCTTGGTTTTCCCGGCACCCGTGGTGCCGCTCACGGCCGTGTGACCGCCGAGCGCCTTATAGTGCAGGGGCACTTCGATCTTGTTGGGTTCCATCCCGTGGATCCAGGACTTGCCCTGCGGGGCCGTGTCGGGGACGCTGTTGGGCGGCGCAAACGCGGTCTCGATTCGCTTGGCGACTTTCGGCGGGAGCCACTTCGGAAGACCCGGAATTTCGGTGGACGGCATGCGCAAGATGTCGTGCGCGATCTGGCAATGGCGCTGCGTCCATTCGAAGCCGTTACCGAAGTACATCGCGTCAAGGTCGGCTCGCATGCGGGCACTCGTGCGCAGCAGCACGTCGATCTGAATGAGGGTGAGCCAACGCGTCGAAATCGACATGCGAAAGGCCAGCGCCTTGCGCACCTGGTAGGCGCGCGCCACGAGGAACAGAGCACAAATGACCGCGAACGCCCATGCGTGGGGCATGCCGGACAGGGGGAGCAAGATCAAACCGATCAGCCAACCGACGGCCGCGCGGGCCTCGAAGATCGGGCGAAAGTGGCTCACGTAGTTCATTGCTGCGGACGGGCGAGGATCAGCGAGCCAATGCGCTCGACCAGCACGATGTCAGCGCCCTGCGAGCTGGCGAGGAGGTTGAGCTTGCGCAGGTTGTCCACCAGCGTTTCGCTGGCGATGCCGTAGCTGCCGAGAATCCGCTTTTGCAGCACCAGCCCCTTTTCGGCCCAGTGCACGGCCACCTTGCCCGACTCGACGTCCTGCACGAGTGCGCGGAAGAACTCGCGCATGAGCGTGCTCGCAGAACTCAGGATTTCGGCAAACGGGTCTTCCTGTTTGACCGTTGGCTCTTTGGGCACCTGCATCGAGTCCAAGTCGAACAGTGAGCTTTGGGTGTTGGGCTTCTCCGATGTCGGCGCTGGCGTCTCAGGCGAAGCTGAAGCGGTTGACGTCGGCGTGGCCTTGGCCTGCTCGAACAGCGCCGAGACGCTATCCGCTGCCGACGGCTCGCTCTTTGCCGCCTTGGCTTTGGGCTGCGATGGACGTTTCTCGGCCGCCGGGGCCGGTTGAGCGTGAGCGGCAAATCCGTCCTCCAACGTCTTCGCGGGAGGAATCGGCGTGGTATCGGGGGCAAAGCGCGCGCGCCGTGCTTTGTCCTCGGTGTCGCAGGTCACCGCCACGGCTTGACGCAGGACCTTGTGCAGCAGCGACTCGGTACCGGCCGGGCGGCTCTCCGGATTGA
Source organism: Ralstonia sp. AU12-08 (assembly GCF_000442475.1). Classification (NCBI taxonomy): domain Bacteria; kingdom Pseudomonadati; phylum Pseudomonadota; class Betaproteobacteria; order Burkholderiales; family Burkholderiaceae; genus Ralstonia; species Ralstonia sp. AU12-08. The sequence goes on from NZ_ASZV01000049.1 coordinate 32,775, forward strand.
TCGCACCGAAGAGGTCGGTTTGCACCATGCTCTCGAGCAGCTCCAGCCGAGTGTTGCCGAGGATGGAACGTGCGAGCAGGGCGGTACGCATCCGCTCGATGGGCAATGGCGCCTCTCGGCGTTGCACACGGTATTCGCCACCTTCCAGCCAAGCCGAGAAGGCGCCATGCGCGGCAGGGCTCCACTCGGCCTGGTCTCTCAGTCGGTAGAACTGGAAATGGCGGAACGGTTCGTCCAGCCAGGTGCAGCACGCCGCGAGGAACACGGCATACAGGTATTGTGGTTCGAGCTTGCGCCGACGCTCCGAGGGCTGGTCGGCGCCGAACTTCTGTCCCCCGGATAGCCGCAGGGCGTAGTAGACGGTCTCGACCGTGGCGCGAAACGCGCCACCGGGTTCCGGATGCTGTTCGGGGCGCAGCGGCATCGACGAATACCAGTCGGCGCAGGTTTCGAGCACGGACAACCACTTGCGCTCGAAATCCGCGCTCGACGACTCGTTCGCGTACTGCCGAACGAGGTCCAGCCGCGAACCGAGCGTGGCGGTCAATGCAGCGATGGGCATTGGCGTGTGGTTCATATCGTCAGCCCGCCATGCGCTTGCCAAGGCCCCACGCCGCCTTGATGCCGCCCTTTACGGCCCCGCCGCTGATGCCGGCACCATTGCCAAACAGCTTGCCTGCAATGCTCGGAATCTCGAACGAAATGAACAGCAGGAAGATGCTCAGCACGAGCGCATAACAGGCGCCCGCCATCGTGTCGGTACCGATCGAGTTCACGTCACCGAGTGAAGATGCGAACGACGCGGTCACCAGCTTCGACATGATTGCCGCGACCACTGCATACAGAGAGCCGGACACCATGTAGTCAAACCAGGCGAGGAAGTATTTGCGCGTGAATTCGGAAAAACCCAGGGCGACCGCGAGCTGGCCGACGACGATGCCGATGGCCACCTGAATTTGACCGAGCGAGATGTAGAAGTTGTAGATCACCGATGTCGCCACCGTCACGGCGAAGGCAAGCAGCAGGGGGATCAGGGCCAGGGCCACCCCAATCTTCTGGTACCAGGTCGCGGCATTCAGGGCATTGCCGTAGGAGTCCCACAAATTGCCGGCCGTCGTGGCCAACGTCGCACCGGGCGAAAGGTCGCCGCCGGCGATGGACGTGGCCATGGTGTTGAAGTACTGGTAGATGCCTGGCGCGAACCGCTCGTATCCCACATAGATCGCGGCGAATATCCCGAGCGTCGCCATCTCTTCCAGGAAGTTCGTCCACGCGGTGACGGGGTGGTGAGCGCCAGCGAAGCGCATTGCCGCCAGGACAATGGTGATGATGCCCAGCGCCGCCGCGAACTTGGCGGCTTCTGGGGTAATCGTGTGACTGATACCGACCGCGGCATTGATGACCTGCGCCGTCGAATCGGTGAACTTCTTGAGCGCGCTAGAGATGGCTTCCCCGACCGCGCCTTTCGGCCCGGCGAGGTTGGGACCGGATTGGTTATCCGCGCCTGACCCCGCAGAGCCGGTGGGAGACGGCGTCGAGGGTGTCGTGACAGGGAAGGTCGCGTCTGCCTGCGCCGTTGCACCTGTCGACAACGCCGCGAGGCAGACCAGCAACGCTATGCGCATCAGGCCCATCAGTCGAGGAAAGCTCATCTGTGCCACTCTCACTGGGCGGTGCTGCTGCGCGTGTACACGGACTGGCGCAGCTTCTGGAGCTGAGCGTCCTGGCTGGAGATCACGCTCTGCATGGCCGCCGTTTTTTCTTCCGTGTCGGCGTTCTCCTTCCGGTCTTTCACGGCGTCAGCCTGCACCTTGGTGCCAATCAGCTTGATGAGGTCGGCGTTCTGGCTGGAGAGCAGGTCCAGGTATTGATTGGTGGTCTGGGCGGTGGCCTGCGCCGTCGGGCTCAGCGTCATCTGTGACTGCAGGTCCTGACGACGTTGGGCCAGATGCGCGATGTTCTTGGCGACGTCGGTGCCGGCATCGAACAAGGCTTGCGCCGTCTTATTCCCAGAGGTCAGGAGCGTGCGTTGGTCCTCGAACCATTGCGCGGGCGACTTGCCGGACACCACCACCAGGCCGTTCACCTTGTCCAAGAAGCTCGCATCGCTGGAGACTGCCCCGTAAAGCTGCTGGAGCACTTGGCCGTAGTCCGAGTAGCGCTTCACGTCCGCCAGGATCGAGTCGATCTGCGCTTGGTTCTTGATGTCATCAAGGCCCACAGCCTGCTGGAGCTGGTTCAGCATCATCTTGTACTGGTAGATGATGTTGGTGTTCTCGTACACCTCGGTCTTCAACGCTTGCGCCGCGCTGATGGTGTTCTTGAGGAAGTTAGCGGCATCGAACACCGGCCAGCCGGAGGCATGGGCGGGGCTCGACAGCACGACGGCGGATGCGGCCACGACGAATGTGCCGCGCATCTTTCGCAAAGTTGCAGAGAATGTGGTCTTGAGCATGGGTGGCTCCTTCGATTGAGAGATGGCGCAACGCAGCGCCGTGGTACGACTTCGGCTTAGGCGGCCAGAAGTTCACGCACGTAGCGGTCCTCCCAGCCATCGCCCTGCATGTAGTGCTTGTCGAAAACCGCTTGCGCCTTGCCGTCGGAGCGCAGCCGGGCAACCATCTCAGGCTTGAAGTCCGTCTGGAGCATGCGCGACGTGGTCCGGGTGACCCACAGGTAGTCGCGGTTCGGCACGGCGTCGTTGATCATTTGCACCTGGTCGACGGTCAGGCCGAACGTGTCGCAGTACAGGTTCTTGCTGGTATTGGCGAGGCTGTTGGGCAGGTAGATGAAGTTCGCGATGGTTTCCTTCAGCACCTCGAAGTCGGTAATCCGCGCGATCTGGCGCAGCGACTGTGTTGCCATCCACACGGCACCGTTGAGCTTGCGGATGGTGGTCAGCCACGTTTCCAAGCGCCTGTAGAAGCGTTCGTACTTGAAGAAGAAGCCCGCCTCTTCAATCTCGATCAGCGTGAATCGCTGACCATCCATGCTCTTGCTGATCCGGAAGAAGGCGTAGTCTAGGAATAGAACCGCCGCGCGCTCGTAGTTGATGAGCAGCTCACCCATCTCGATGGTCAGGTCATCGCTGATTTGGAACGCGTCGTCGACGTTGTCGAAGAAGTCACCGTACTGACCACCCTTCATCCAGAGCTGCAGCCGCTCGCGCAGATCGGCGTGGATCAGTGTGGCGAAGAAGGACAGGGTCCATTGCTCGCGGCTATAGCCGGCCAGAATCTGAACCGCGTCGAAGATGTCCGTCTTCTGTGTGGGGGTGAGCCTGAATCCGTCTTCGTCCTCGATGGCCAAGATCAGCCATTCCGTCACGTAGGCGTGGTTCTCCGCCTCGCCGAGCAGGGACAGCGGGTTGCAGCGTGTGGCGGTCGCAAACTTACCGGTGACATCGATGAATTGACCACCACCGAGTTGCGTGGTGATGCGTGTCGACCGGTCCTTATCAAACCGGATGCGCCGGGGGTTATGGCGCCCCGACTGTGACATGAGGAAATTCAGGAATACCGACTTACCGGCACCGATCGGGCCGATCACGAAGAGGTGGCCATTGCCCCCGGGCTCGTGCATGTCGACGCGCTGGGCAGTCAGGTGGCGTGTCGGCAAGCAGGTGAGTGGTGGCATCTCCTTGCCGGCCTTGTCCGAGAGCCAGTCGTTGCGGGTCGGCCCCGGATTGATCGTACAAATCGGGGCGACGTCCGACACGGCCGGTGTTTCGACAAATTGCAGGCGCCGCTGGTTGTCCCAACGACCGGGCAGCGTGCAGTTCCAGGCGGGCATCAGGTTCGTACCTTCACGAATCGTGCCGAACCCCGCGTTACTGATGGCGCCAACGACCAGACTGACCGCGTCCGAGCATTCCTCTTCGGTGTTGCCGTAGACGATGACGGAGATGTTGGCGAAGCCATGCTGCTGACCATCCGCGGTCAGCCGGCGAAGTGCCTGACCCGCCTCGTCGGCGAGCTGTTCCCGGCCCTCATCGTTCTCCTGTTCTTCCTTGGCAGCGAACTGCTTCAGAATCTTCCACAGGTTGAAGCTCGCCATCTTGTAGAAGCTGCGGATCTTCTCGATGTAGACGTTGGCCTTGGAGTTGTCCAAGAAGCGGTAGAGGACGCAGACGTCCAGCTCAACATCGAGCTTCGTCAGGACGTCCAGCGCCGCTTCTTGGAAGCCGAGCCATTCCTTGACGGCGACCACGGCCGCGTAGCGCATTCCATGCGCCGACTCAAAGAGCAGTTGCTCGGCACCCGGCGTCACGATCGACTCGGTGAGGTGGGTGTCCAGCAGCGTCATCGGGAAGCGAATCCTGCGTGGCGGCACCGATGGGTTCGCCGCTTGATGCAGAAGTGCCATGGACTCCTGCAGCATCTGCCGTTTGAGCCCGATCTTGGTGTTGCCGCCAACAAACGCATCGAGCATGCCTTCGAAGCGCTTGGCATCGGCCTGCGTCTTGGCAAGATCGAATGCGAACGCGTTGCGCGCGAGGAACGTGTCCTTTAGCGACTCGAATAACGCCGCGACCAGCCCCTTGCCGCCCACCGTGACGTGGTAGCTGATCTTTTCGAAGATCTTGTCCAGGCCGGATGCGGGCGTGTAGCTGAGCGCGAGCGAGTGCGTGTTCTGGTAGAACTTGCCCGATGACATGTTGGCCCGATTGAGCTCGTCGATCTTGGCGTCATGAGCACTGGCGAACTCGCCGGCGATGTAGTCGTGTGCGCGGCGGTGCTTGATGCGCCACCACGCAGTGATGCGACCGTCCAGGCTGCGGCAGGCCTGATCGAGCTGATCCCGAGCGGATGTGATCTCACTCTTGTTGGGGTGGTCCGCGTCAACGCCCCCCAGCCCGTAGGTGGCCAGCAAACTGCCATCCTTGCCGAGCACCAGCGAGGGCGTGATAAAGGTGAGCCAGGGAGCGATTTCCTGGATGGGCCGTTTTTTCTTCAGCATGGCAGATCACTGTCGAACCCGTAGGGCCGGCGAAAGCGCGCGCCGAGCTTGCCGTGCCAGGGGCCTGGCTCGTACAAGTCGCCATAGCGGTCATAGACCATCAGGATTTGGTTCCACCACGGGTCCTTGTTGGTCAGCCAACGCAGCGCCATGTGAACCACCATGCCGAGCGCGAGGAATCCACAGATAAACTGCCAACCCGCCCGGTAGGTGATGTAGACCAGCACTGCGGTGAGCGTGCCGTTGGCAATGGCGAAGCCACGCACGACACCACCGATCATGCGAGGCAGTGACAGCGAGCGACTAACCTTGTGCTGGCGCATGGTTAGACGAACGTGCAGTACGTGGCGGAGATGCCGAACTTCTGCAGCAGCGGGATACAAGCCGCTGCAATGCCGATACCGATACCAATCGTCGAGACGAATTTGACGATGGTGGATTCGGACTGCGCGATGGCGATTGCACCGATCACGATCACAATCACGCCGCCCGCGAGCAGGTAGCCGCTCTTGACGAAGTTCGCGATCATGCAAACGAAACCGGACAGAGAGGCCAATTCGTCGGCGCGGGCCTCCGCCCCATAGAGCAGGGTGGTGATGGCAACGGCTTGTGCCACCGTGCCGCGCCAGGTGGTTGCGCGTTTGAGCAGGCGCTGGACTGCTTGGATCATGATGAAACCCCCTTAGAAAACACGTTTGATGACGTAGTCGTTGTTTGCGTAGCCCTGGATCTCCAGAATCTCGGAGACGTGCCGCATCTCGCCCGTGCGCCGCATGTGCACGACGTAGTGGAAGCAGTCGGCGATGAGCTTGCGCATGTCGCTCAGATCCCATCGCGAGCCGAGCGGGATGCCGAGCATGGCGAGGCTCTCCAGGCGGGAGAGCGCAGTGCGGCCGTTGTTGGCGTGCAGGGAGCCCATCCCGCCGTCGTGGCCGGTATTGAGGGCTTGAATGAAGTCGAAGGCCTCGCCGCCACGCACCTCGCCAACCAGCACACGGTCGGGACGAAAACGCAGGCTCAGCGCGACCAATTGCTGGGTCGTGACCTTCTTGTCGGGATTCGAAAGAAGACGAACGCAGTTCGGGACGCTTAGCTTCAGTTCCTGGGTGTCCTCGATGGAGATGATTCGCTCTTCGTGTGGAATCTCGCCAACGAGCGCGTTGAGAAAGGTGGTTTTGCCGGACGATGTGCCACCGGCGACGAGCACGTTCTTGCGCTGCCGCACCATGGTCGACAGCGCGTGCGCGAGCCCGTCGTCGGAGACGTCGGGCGGGAAGATGATCTGATCGTCGTCAGGGTTGCGCGCGACGGAAGAAGAGAACGCGCCCATCGCCGTGTAGTCGGAGAGCGTCAGGTTCTTTTCACGGTGACGGCGAATGCTGAGGGCGTGCCCGTCGATTGCGGTCGGGCGCATGACTGCGGCGATCCGCAGCCCCTTATGGCCGGCGTTGATGATCCCTTGATCGGTGCCTTTGACCGCCGATTTCTCAACCGACGAAGCCAGCGCGCGGATTGCGCCTTCAAGCTTCTTGGGCTCCAGCATGAGATCGAGACGCTCCAATCGGCCCTTGCGTTCAACCCACACGCTGTTGTGGTGATTGATCATGACTTCGGCCACGGTCGCCTCTTCAAGCACCGGTTGAATCGGCTTGAGCGATTCAAAGAACATCTTCACGGCGCTTTCTTCGAGCGGCGTGAGCTGATTGGAATAGGGGTCATGATTCGCGGTCATGGCGCTATTCTTTTGGAAAACGGATCAGGCCCTCGCGGCGAAAGCGGGGTCATTTTTTTCAGCTTTCGCGGAATGAATGCATTGGCGACGATGCAAGGCTCGAAGAGCTGGGGTGCTCAACTGCGCTAAGACCGTCTTGCTTGTCGCGCAGGACGTAGAACGACAATCCGGGGCGGATACCCGCGATGGACCAAAGTGCGGAAAGCCTCTATGCGGATGGGCGCTTTCCGGGGATTTATCCCGAACGCGGTAAACCAACGCGCGCTTTTTGGCACCCAAACTTCACTCCGTGAACGCGCTAGTCAGGTGGCTCACCGACTGACATGACATCGGTGAAAAGCTCGCAAATATCGCGGGGCTTTTGAATCAAGCGTCCGCATTCATTCCTGATTCAATTGTCGGCATCTAATTGGGTGCCGGAATGGGTCTTTTCAAAAGCAAGAAATCCGAACAAGCGAAGGTGCTTTCACCGCATCCCGGCATGTATGCGGAGAAAAGCATTGCCCAGGCCGTCTTCGATCAAACGACCGCGGTCAAGGTCGACCGCAACCATTGGAAGATCGCCTTCTTGATTGCGAGCTTGACGGCCCTGGTTGCCGTGGCGACGCGCGAGCCGGCACCTTCCGTGGTGAAGTCCTATGGCGTCAGCTCCGACGCCAACGGCCAGCCCCTGGTCAGAGTGCTGCAGCCCTACGAGCCGAAAGGACGTGACCTGACGGTCGGGTTCAAGGACCTCATCACGCGCTGGTTCACGATCGAACCGATGCTGACGCCGGTGGTCGAGGATGCGCGGATGTACAAGAGCATCAAGTCCGCGAAGGAGCAGATGGTTGGGACTGCACGCAAGCAGTTCGATCAATGGTTTGACGAGGACGCACCGTTCCGGGCCGTGACGTCCAGCCCGACGCTCACCCGCGAACCCGAAATCAAGAACATCGCGCCGCTGCCTGACAACACCGTCGCCGTCGAATTCATCGCGACGACGAACGAAGAAGGCCAGAAGCCCAAGCGCATGCGGTACGCGATCACGTTCCGCTACGAAATCAAGCCTCCCCAAAGTGATGCGGAGGCGCTGGGTCCGAATCCGTTCGGGATCTACCCAGTCTTCTTCACCCTCCAGAAGACCCCGGCATGACCATGTCCCTATTGCGCACAACTTCCTCGGCGCTCGCATGCGCTTGTCTCGCGCTGGCTGTTGTCGGAGGCGCGTGGGCTGCTGCCGAGCGCCCCGCGAAGCGCGCCGAACCTGTTATCCCCCCGCTGAACTTGGGATCAATGGCGGATGCCATGAACCCCATGAATCCGTTCAACGGTGGAGCGGAACCGCTGGCTATGCCGGGCGATTCCCGCCTCGTCGTCTTTACGTACAGCAAGGATCAGATTTATCGCGTCCTGACCGCGCCACTGAAGGGAACCACCATTGAGTTCCCGGACGATGAGCAGATCGTGTCGGAGCCGGCGTGGGGTGACAGCGTGCGCTGGGAATCGTCAACGGACAACGGCAATCATCTCTATCTCAAGCCGCACGCTGCCGGTCTGGTCAACACCCTGTCGGTGACCACAAACAAGCGCTCCTACGAGTTCACGCTGGTGTCGTCCCCCCTGGGCGGGATCTTCTACCAGAAGGTTCGCTTCCGCATCCCTGAGACCGTGATGGCCAAGATCAAGGCGCGGGCAGATGGCGAGGCACGCGAGCAGGGAGAGCGTCCGGCGAACACCGTCGGCGTTTCGCCGGACAAGCTCAACTTCGACTATTCGACGTCGGGAAGCGCGGACTTCAAGCCCGACGCTGTCTTTGATGACGGCAAGCTCATCTGGATGCGCATGCCCGCGACTGCCAGCGAGTGGCCCGTCGCGCTGGTGAAGGACGGAAGTGATTTCGTCGTAGCGAACTTCATTCGCCGAGGCGACTACCTCGTGCTGCAGCGCCTGGCAGAGACCGTGGCGCTTCGGTCGGGTAGCACGGAGGTGATCGTGCGCCGCGGCCGCGGTCGCTTCTTGGGTCTCTTCTAAAGGATCGGCCGTGGCTAAGCAGGTTGAGGACGTGACCGACGCTCGCGAGCGAGTCTCCAAGGGGAAGATCCCCAAAGGGATTATCTACGTCGCAGCAGGCATTGCTGCGGTGCTGATCGGCACGCTTGCCTTCTACTACCAGAGCAAAACCGACGCCGAAGTGAAAGAGGCGTCGGAGGAGCAGCGCGCGGAGAAGATGAAATCGCGGGCGACGGCGGGTGAGGCGTCGCAGAACCTCGGCCAGCAGATCCGTGCCCAGCAGCAGGCCGCCAAGGATGAGGCGTCCCGCCAAGAGGCCTCTGCGGTAAGAGCCGACTCCGGTCAGCGCGCACCGGTCATGTCGGCGAAAGACTTCACGACGGGCCGTCAGGGCACCGAGGTGATGGGGAAGAAGAATGAAGAGGACAGCATCTTTACTGCGCCGCTCTACAAGGCAGGCATGAACAAGGTGCGTGACAACGCACGCCCGAAAGTCGACCTTCAAGGTACGCTGGACCCTGCGTCCATGCGGGCGATGCAGCAGGCTGCCGCAGCGGCTGCCAACGCAACCGGCGCACCGCCTGCTGATGCTGCGCCCGTCAACAGCGATCAACAGTTTCTGAAACAGACAGCAGCAACGAAGTACGAGCGCACAGGTATTGCGGGCCGTTTGCCGAGTTGCACCGTATCCCAGGGCTTTGTGATTCCAGCGACGTTTGTCGGCGGCAACAACTCGGATAAGCCGGGCGAGTTTCGCGCGATGGTGTCGCAGAACGTATGGGACACGGTGGATGGCACCTGCCTCGCGATTCCGGCAGGTTCGATGCTGGTTGGGACTTACAGCAGCGACATCAGCATCGGGCAGGAGCGCCTTCTCGTGGCGTTCACCCGTCTGCAGCTCCCCAATAAGAAGTGGGTTCCTCTCGGCTCGATGCAGGGTGCCGACACCAATGGCTATTCCGGTGTGAGCGGGGACGTCAACAACCATTTCTTCAAGATCTTCTATGGCGCGGTTGTCATCGCCGTGCTGGAGCAACGCTTCAACAATCAGCAGACGGCGACGACCTCCAATTCGAACGGCCTGACTACTTACGGCAACGCGGCGGGCCAGGTCGCCACACAGACGGCGCAGACCATCCTGAACCGCAACCAGAACATTCGGCCGACCATCACCACGGAACCTGCCCAGAAGCTGTTGGTACAGGTCAAGCAAGACATCGTCCTGGAGCCGTACCGTGAATAGGGCGATTGGGCTTCTCCTGATGGCGGCCTGTGTGTCCGCGCACGCCGTGGTGGTCGATGCGGTGATTTCACCGACGGCCTACGTCGTGCGCGACGGTGGACAGGTTCGGCTGCAGACGCTTCCGGGCAAGCCGGTCTTGTACTGCGGCCTGGGCGCCTTCGAAACCTGGGCTCAGCGTTTGGTCGGCCAGGAGTTCCAGATCGGGTCCGCGCGACAGCCCGACGGAGTGACTCATGCCGAGACGCTTGTCAGCGTTGTTGCCGGTGCCGGGTGGCTGCGTCCCGCCTCGTTGGATGACGCGGGTCAAGCCGCCATCGTCGAGCGCAAGGGCGGTTGGGCCTGCGCACCGAAAGCCGCCCCCTTTGCGGAATTCAGTGATCGCGTCGATCCGACCATCCTGGCCGGCATTGCGCTGAACGAATCGTCGTATCAGGGGCGACCATGGCCGTGGACGTTGAACGTCGCGGGGCGTGGCTACTACTTCGCCACCCGAGACGATGCCTATGGTGCCATCCGCCGCCTGATCGAGGCGAAGCGGTGCGATTTCGATGTCGGAATCATGCAGGTGAACTGGTGCTACCACGGCCAGCGCTTCGCATCGCCCTGGGATGCCCTGTCGCCTGCATCGAACATCCGTGTCGCGGAAACCATCCTGCTCGAAAACCGGCAACGCAGCGGCTCTCCGATGAAGGCGGTCGCTTGGTATCACAGCGCTGACCCCGCGCGTGGAGGGCCCTACTTCGCCCGATTCCTGAACCACCTGAAGCGGCTGGACTCCGCCAATAGCCCATGACGAAGTTCCGACACCTCGCTTTGCTGCTGCCCGTTCTGTCCGTGCAGGCCTTCGCCGCAGACACCGATCCGCTGGATTTCGATTACCAGGTGGTGGCGCCATCCACGGCTCGCCCCGCGATGATCTTCAACGACGGGTCGAGCACGTACATTCAGCCGCGTGCCGGGCAGACCATCGTGGCCGACAACGGGCAATCATCCGGTCCGTACATCATGGTTGATGGTGTCCCCGACGTTCTGCACTTCACTGCGAACGGGCAAATGGTGACGGCGCGCTGGAAACGCTCCAACGCGATCACGCGCGAGCCGGCGAATCCGTCGGGGGACTTGCCCCATGGGTTCACTGGCTTCTCCGGCCGCATCGCGATGGTCGGCGAGCACGGCAATCTGCAACTCGTGCGTCCCGGGAGCGTCACGCAGCCGCTGGCGCAAATCGTCAAGGCGATAGCTCCCAGCGGTTGGACGGGGACCGCCCAAAAGACCATTGCGCTGACGGAGGAGACGACGTTCGTCACGCGGGATGCCGAGAACTGGCTTCAGGCGCTCGGGCGGTTGCTGGACCAGAAGGGTCTCTACGCGGAGGTCGACTTCGGCCGTCGCAACATCGCGCTGCGTGTTGAGCCGCCCAAGTCGATCGCCGTGGGCGTCGCGGTGGCTTCGTCCGATGCCAGCAACGGCGCGAATGTCGGCAACACAGGTGCGCCAGCAACGGTCCCAAACGATCAAGGCAGTGGTGACGGTGGCGTGGCCAGCTCGCTATTGGCCGAGGCGTTTGACGCGCAGGCCATCCGCGACACAAAGGCCGGGACGATTCAAATTCGCTTTGCGACGAAGCCTGAGGGTCTCCAGATCAGGAACAGCGAGGGCAGCAAGCAGGGCCTGACGTGGCTGGACGGTGATCGCGTGGTCGCGTTCGATACCGTGGATCGTTTCACCGTCTCTGCCGCGGGTAAGGCTGTCGAAGTTCGGCGAGCTGCTGAGATTCGCTATGACTTCGCGGCCGACAACGCAGCGGGCCTCGAATCGGTCTTCGAGAAGGACAACGCGACCTACCTCGTATTCCGAACTTCAAAGGCCAATGTGAGCGCACGCAACGACAACGGCGAGGGCTCGGGCGAACTGAAGGACCGCTACTTCAAGTTCAACGGAATCGCTGAGCGCTTGACTGTGGTGGCCGACGGCCGCTCAGTGATCGTGGAACGTGTCCCTGAAGTGCGCTTCTACGAGCGCAAGGCGAGGGTGGAATGAGCGGATCACGACTCCGAGTGCGAGACGTGAGCGGTGCGAAAAGGCTGTTCGCTTTTTTCGCACTTCTGCTGGCTCTTGCCAGTTTAGCGCGGGCGGATTGTCTCGACGACGCGGCCAATTACTACCGGCTCGATCCGACGCTCGTTCGCGCCATCGCGTGGCACGAGTCCGGCATGCGGCCGCTTGCTGTCAATCGCAACTCTAACGGCAGTGTTGACGTTGGCCTCATGCAGATCAACTCCTCCTGGTTTCCGACGCTGGCGCGTGTGGGCATTGCCCCTGAGCACTTGTGGAATCCCTGTGTTAACGCCTACGTCGGGGCGTGGATTCTGAGCTCGAACATCGCGCGCCTGGGGCCGAACTGGAAAGCCGTCGGCGCATACAACGCCACTTCACCGGACAAGCAGTTGCGCTACGCCAACCAAATCTACGCGCGCTGGCAGGCATTGCAGCGCGCTGGTGCCAGTCATTGACACATTGCGAGACCGTTATGAGAAGCCTTCTTTCCCACAAGCGCATGGCCGTCATCGCGATGGCTGCATGCACCTTCGTTTCCTCCGTCCACGCGGGGACCCGTACCCAGAGCGTTGACGGCGATGGTTGGCAGCCGCTTGGCAGCAGTGTTCGCAAAGCAAGCGTCGCTGGCCAAGCCAATCGCAACGGAGCCTCCGATCCCAACACGCTCGTCGCCGCGGCTTCCGCGTTGGCGAGTACCTCACCTGAACCAGCAGTGTCAGTCACGTCCGTTCCCTCAAATAGGCCGTTCGAACTCATCGCCGACGAGTCAGTAGAGCAGCAATTGCTTGAGTGGGCGAGGCGCGCGGGTTGGAAGGTCTTGTGGAGGGTGCAGGACGCATGGGTAGTGCCGGGCAATAAATCCTATGGCGATGACTTTGAATCTGCTGTGAAGCGCGTCACGGAAGACTTGGCAGCCAACGGAACAGACGTGCTCGGCGACAGCTGGCGCGGCAACCACACGATCGTTATCACCCAGAACGGAGCAGCTGAGCAATGAGGATCTTCTATCAACCGAAGCTGATCGCCGGTGCTGTGGCAACGGTCTTGAGTCTGTCGGGATGCGGTATCGCGGAGGTGCGCGGCATCCAGAAAGACGCGATGCGCGACACGCGCGCGCAGCTCGACGCTGCCCCGAGCAGCCGCCCGGTCTTCCAGATCCATGAGGGGGCATGGCTTCTTGGCGAGAAGGTCAAGGCGACCAAGCCGCAACCGGAACTCTTCAACAAGCCCGTGTCGTACAACGACGCACGGGACCGCATCAGTACGCTTGCCGACGTTGCCGACTGGATTGCTCGCACTTACAACGTACGGGTGGTCATCGATCCCTCGGTGAATGCACCGTTCCCCTCGGCGCAGTCCATTGTGACCACCGGCGCAACCGGCGCAGTCAAGGGGCCGCAACTACCCGCAGGGCTCGCCACGAGTCTTGCAGGCGCGCCCAACGCAACGTTGGCCGCCCCAGGTGGCATGCAGTCTGGGGCCGCAGCGATGCCGACGCAGTCACCGCTGCACTACGTTGGCGATTTCAAGGGTTTTATGCGGACGAACGAGCAGCGCTACAACGTCTACTCGCGCTTTCGCGACGGCACCCTCACGTTCTTCCGAGTCGAGACCCGGAACTTCACGTTGCCTGACATGGGAGCCTTCGCTTCCATGAGCGGGACGATCTCCAGTGACGGCAACCTGTCTTCCAGCTCGGGCGGCACGTCGGCTTCTACCACTAGCTCCACATCTGGCGGTTCAAGCGGTTCGGGCACCGGCGGACAAACAGCCAGCCAGTCGTTGGAAGTGAAACCGTGGAAACGCTTGGAGGAGATCGCCAAGCAAATTGCGGGGAATGGTGCGGAGGTCATCGCCGACCCGAATCTGGGGACTGTCACTGTCACCGGGACGCCGCCACAGTGTGATCGTGTTGAGGACTGGGTCCGTACTCTTGATGCCATGTTCGGTAAGCAGGTCGCCATCGACGTGCGCATCTACGAAGTCCGGCTCAATCAAGAGGACAACTACGGCTTGAATCTCTCGCTCGGGTACAAGAGCGGAAATGGGCACACCGGTGCCACGTTCACCGGGGTGGCGCCGCCAACGGTGTCGAGCAACGCGACACCCATGTCCGTCGGCGCGACGATTGTCGGCGGCAAGCTGGACGGTACCAAGGTGGCAGTGCAAGCGCTGTCGACGCTGGGCAACGTTACGCAGGTTGTGTCGCGTTCGGGAGTTACCCAAAACGGCAAGGTCATGGCAATGCAGTCTGCAACTTTGCAGGACTACATCCCGAGCTCGCAGACCACGTTGGCGTCGAACGTGGGTTCCACGTCTTCCATGCAAACCGCCCCTGACATCTCCGGCTTCACAAGCACGTTCACGCCAAAGGTTGTCAACGGCCGCATCTTGATCATGTTCGACATGACCCTGTCGAATCTGAACCCGCTACAAGAACAGACCCAGGGCAGCGGGGCCTCCTTGTCCAAGGTGCAGCTGCGAACCAAGCCACTGGCACGTTTCCAGCAGACCGTCGGCCTGAAGCCGGGCGAGTCGCTGGTACTTACCGGCTTGCGCGATCAAACGACCAGTACCACGAACAACGGCGTTGGCTCGCCCTACGTCCCAGTGACGGGCGGTGGGGTGGATGCCGCAAAGCGCGAAACGATGATTGCCGTCGTTATCACCGCACGGCTTCTTTGATACCTGGGGTTCATGATGAATCGACATTTCTTGTCTGCAGCGGTTGGACTTGCGCTGAGCGCCGGTGCAGGATTTGCAATTGCGCAGGGTGCCTCGGCGCCTCGCATGGAGAAGGCGATGCAGGCCGCTCAATCCATTCGTGATGCGCAGCCTTCGGCAACAACAACTCCGCCAACGACAACACCTGCGGCTCGTACCGCGCAAGTTGCAGAAACGTCTGTACGGCCAACCCAGGCTGCTCCATCACCCCAGGCGTCGATTCCTGTTGCGGCTGCGCCTTCGCCGAAGACCGAAGCCGCTCAGGCAGGTGCTGAGGCCGACGAACTCAGCATCCTGCAACGGCAAGCGGCAGTCCTGAAGGTCAAGGCTGAAATTGCGAAGTACCAGGCGGACATCAAAAGCTCGGAGTCGCGCGCGATGCAGGCTGCAACGAGCGTGACGCCTGGGCAGGCAGGGGAACCGGGAGTTGTTCCGTCGCTGGTCGTTCCCGGCAACGTTACGAAGCCACCGATTCCGCTACCTGCGGCCAAACATGGGAAACCGCGTCTGGTTCACATCGGGGGAGCTGACGGCGTCTACTCGGCTCTCATCGAAATCAACGGCATCACGATTTCGGATGCAGTGGCTGGCACTCAGCTCGGCGATGGCTGGCAAGTCATCGGCGTCGATGCGAAACAAGTCAGAGTGGGTCGCGGCAAGCAAGTTCTGAAGCTCGCGGTGTGACATGGCTCAAGTCCTCAACCTTCCAGGGATCAAGGGCACCTATGCCGTCGGCCTGACTTGGCGGCATGAGGATGCCAGGCCAAGCCGCGCGGCACTGCGCAAGAAGGCTCGTGATCTGCAAGCACGGTGGAGTGTCGTCCATCAGACGCGCACAGGGCACGTACAGGCCGGCTTTTGTGCGGGCCTCGAGGGCGCTGCCTCCAACTGGCGAACCAAGCCGCTTGCAGCCCTTGTCGCTGACTCACATCCTCAGCCTTGGTGCGGCTTCTATCGGATCAGCGCTGACCTGTATTGGTACATCGCGGTGCGCGACGGCCAGGAGGTTTTACCGGACGGGGACCGGACTGGCACG
Organism: Ralstonia sp. AU12-08; assembly: GCF_000442475.1. Taxonomy (NCBI): domain Bacteria; kingdom Pseudomonadati; phylum Pseudomonadota; class Betaproteobacteria; order Burkholderiales; family Burkholderiaceae; genus Ralstonia; species Ralstonia sp. AU12-08. The sequence goes on from NZ_ASZV01000049.1 coordinate 48,519, forward strand.
CTCGAAGAATTGGAGCAACTCCATGCGTTGCACAAAGCGTCCGGTGACTGGAACGTAGTCCGCGGGACCGAAGCCGAACTCGCAGACATCGTTCGCACTTCGCGATCGGTGAAGGGGCTGACCGATCTGGAGCCGGGGCCGCGACGCTACGTGCTACCGGTGGCCGGGGTGCTGACAGTGGCGGCATTGGCCGGCGTCGGCACGTGGTGGTATCAGCAACGGCAGGCTGAGGCACAGCGCGCTGCGGATCTCGCGCGACAACGTGCTGCACAGGCGATGCACGCGGCAAAGCAAGCCAAGCAACAAATTCCGCCATGGACACTTCAACCTGTGCCGTCTGCTGTTGTCGACGCATGTCGTTCGGCTTGGCACGGCAGGGCACTCGCCACGAAAGGTTGGTTGCTGACCGGCTGGAGCTGCCAGTTCGGTAGTCCCGTCACGGTCAACGTTGCCGCTCAATGGGAGCGCGACGGGGGTGTGGCTGAGGACGCGCCCGGCACGCTCCTCGACGATGGAAACCACTCTCGCTCGACGGAAGTTAAGCCCTATACGTTCACGATCCAACCAACAGGTATTGATGATTTTGAGGTTGCGAAGCGCATCGTTTGGAGCGTGTCGCACCGCAAAGCTTTCCAGTTGAAGCTGGCGGCGACGCAGCCCGCCGCGCTTCCTGGCGCGAATGGCCCCGATGCACCTGAACCGGCCCCGTGGATTGGGAATGCGGCCGATTTCACGCTTGCGATGGCTCCATGGTTCAGCGGTGCTTCTGCATTCGATCAAGTCCCAGGTTTGCGGCTGACCGAGGTCAGCGTCGACCTGCGAGATGGCCAGTGGCATGCGAAAGGGACGCTCTACGTTAACCGTTTTCCTGGGGCGACTGCTGCCCTCAAGGTGGGGAGCTGACATGGTGGCTTTGGTTGAGCGGTTCAGGGCATTCTCGCGCGTTGACGCGCATGTCGAGCCAATGCGGCTCCCGCCTGTTCCTGCCACGCTGATGCAACACGTCGTGTGGGCGGGGGTCGGCGAGAAGATTCAGGTCGATGGCCGCTATGCAGGTGGTTCGGCCTTTCTCACATGGTTGGCTGACCTCAAACGCCATGGTCTGGAGCCGGTTGTTGAATCTCTTGCCCCGCAGGAGCTGGCGCAAGCGCGCGAAAGCACGTCGGACGGGCAATCGGGCGACGCATACCTTGAGTTTCTGGAAATGTCGCGCCGGCGGCACGTCGAGGCTGCCGAACTGGGGGCGTCCGACCTTCACGTTCTGCAGCGAGAAGACCATGCTGAATTTCAGTTGCGCATTGACGGCGAGCTATGGACGGTGCCCGAGTGGGAACTGAACGCTGCGCAGGGGGAAGCTTTTGTGCGAGCAACTTGCGTCGGCCTCGCAACCGTCAAAGAGCCGACATTCAATCCGCTCGAGTTCCAGGAAGCGCAGATCAGCGGCAACAAGCTGCCTGAGACCGATATTGAAAGTGTTCGCATTACGCGCGGCCCAGCCTATCCGATCGAGGCCGGTGGTGGCGTCATGGTTAATCGCCTGCAACCGCGCAGGCACACGGCCACACTTCAGCGACGCGAGACGCCGGCGAGTCGTCTGCGACTGGTGAGACCGGAGGCGCCGGCCGGCAAAGTCGACTTTGAGCGGATGGGATTCACGACGCTGCAGCTCGCGATGTTCGAGCAGGTCGTCCTGATGCCGGATGGTCTGTTTATTCAGACGGGGCCGACGGGAAGTGGCAAGACCACGACCGGCTACGAAATGCTGCGCTACAAGGGGCAGATTTCGCCCGAGCTGCGGCAGATCACCCGTGAGCATCCGGTCGAGTACCCGCGTGAATGGGCAGTGCAACTGCTTTCGACGGGGCAGAACTCCTCATACCTCGTCGAACGCATGCTCCGGATGGACCCGGACATCATCGACATCGGCGAGATCCGCACAGGCAATGAAGGTGTTGCAGCAGTTCAGGCAGCGCAGACCGGGCACTTGGTCTTCGGCTCGCTCCACGTTCTTGATCCGTTCGAACTGATTGGTCGCCTGCAAATGCTCGACCACACGCTGCTTTCCAAGGAGTTGATGTGCAACCACAAAATCATCGCGGGTTTCATGGGGCAGCGGATGGTTCCCGTGCTGTGCACGGAGTGTCGGGAGCCATTGGCCAAACATCTCGACGCAATGCCGGGAATTCTGCTCGACCGCATCAAAACCTGGGGAAACATCGAACAGGTCCATGTGCGGGGAAAGGGATGTCCGCACTGCTTCGGCCGGCAAATCCGCGGGCGTGAGGCAGTTGCAGAGGTTGTCCTTAGCACCGAAGAGCTGATGGAAGACTTCCTCAGGGGGACGTCGTTGGCACGTCGAAATCACCGCCTGCGTGAGGGCTCCGACAAATCCATGCTCGGCAATGTCATGGAACGTGTGTTGGCCGGCAGGATCGATCCGCGCGACGCGCAGAAGAACGTGCCCATTGAGGCGTATCGCGAGGGCGTATGAATCTCCAGAAAGCTCTGCAGTGGCTGAAGGGCAATCCTCTGCCATGGAAGCTCCGAAAACGCCTCTATGAACGTGCGTCAACGCATCTGGCGAACGACGTAACGCTAGAGCGCGTGCTTACCCGGTTCGGGGCCGGCTTGCTACGACGGCGAAAACGTCGCGCTGCTGCTGCAATCGATGCCGTGACACAAGGCGTCCGCAACGGCCAGACGCTGGCGGCGGCAATGGACTCGTCGCTCACCAATCTTGAGCGAACCGTGCTCGACGCTGGTGATCGAGCGGGCAAGCTTCCCGAGGCAATGAAGCTCGTCATCGAGGTGCGCGAACTGGTGGATCGCATCTTTTGGAAGCTGATCCTCGGCTTCGCGCCGGCGCTTGTCTATGTCTACGCGCTCTACAAGGTACTCGGCTTTATCGGTGCCGACGTAGTGCCCGAGTTCGCAGGAATCTTGCCGGCCGAGAAGTGGACCGGATGGGCACGCGTCCTCTACCTGATGGGCGTGTTTGCACAAAGCGCGGCAATGCCTTTGGCGACGTACGGGCTGCTTACCTATGCGCTCTGGTGCGCATGGGCGTTACCGAACTGGGCTGGCCGTGGGAGGGCGTTCTTTGATCGATGGGTTTTTCCGTTCCCACTCTATCGGGAGATCGCAGGGTTCTCTTGGTTGCTGTCGTTTCTTGCTCTGCAGCGGGCGGGCATCCCTGAAGTGGAATCGCTGGCCGCACAGGTGCGCACGGCATCGCCATGGTTGGCGTCGCGGCTGCTCGCCATTTCATCCGGCACACGCAATGGCTTTGATCTTGCAACTTCCATGATGCGGACTGGGCACGACTTCCCTTCCGTGGATCTGATCGATGAGATCGGCGAGTACATGGGCAAAGCCGACTCGTCGGAAAAGCTGGCGAACGTGGCGCGAGAGAACGCGGCCTATGTCGAGCGAAAGGTGCTTGCGATCGGCGGTGGCATGGCGTTGACCCTGAGTCTTCTTGTGTACGCAGCCATGTTTGTCATGCAGTTTGGCTCAAACGCGCTTTCGTCGGCTCTCACGTCGTCGATGAGGCAGATGTAAATCGTTGGACGTGGTTTTACTTTAGGAGAGGGTGATATGGAACGGATCATTGGGGCGCTCGTGGCGATCGCGCTGGCAATCCTCGCAGTGGGCAACACGCTCAGCAACAGCGGGCAGGCGAAGTCGGATCAGAAGAGTGGTGGCGCGGCGACGGATATTGGCTACGTCATGACAAAGGCCCGAGCAGGGTTCGCGCAGAGCAATACCGGCTTTGCCAATTTTTCGAACGCGAACCTGGGCGGGCTTATTAACGGAGGCACCTTCCCTCCGACCATGGTCAAGAGCGGAGGCATTTTCGACAAGTGGGGCAATCCCATTACTTTGAGTTCGGCAAATAGTGGCACGAGCGGGGTGATCTCTTTTGGGGGTGGCGGGTCGCAAACAACTGACGAATGCACGTCCACCGTGACGAGTCTGTCAGGCTACGACTTGTTGACGGTTGGCGGTCAGAGTTTTACACGCAGCAACATGCCTGACACGTCGCAGGCCGGCGCTGTTTGCTCCGCGACCGCAACGATTGTCGTGACGTTCCACTGAGCCCCAGCGAGTCAGCGTTTCGATGGCATTCGCACTCCTTCCGCTCGCCGCAGTCATGCTGCTGTTCGGGCTTGGCATTCAAGCGTTCCAGCTCGCCGACAGTGTTCCTGGTGCCGGCCCCGCAGGCCAGATGGAGACGCGCTCGGTGGTGTCATCTCAGCAAGCTGCGATGTTTGGGACCGCATGTGTTAGCACAGCGATCGCGCAGCGTGGCGCAATCAGTCCAAACATGACCGTGACGCTACCGGCAGGTGTGTTGCTGCCTGCTGGTGCTGTTTGTATGACGACGGCGAATGGTAGCGGTCGCAACGTCTACGGGTACCTGCCAGCGGCACCTGGTGCAGCGGGAAAGTTACTCGCCGATGCGCAGGGCGGCAACAATTGGTTCGTCATCCGGGCCGCAGGTGTGGCGGTGAGTTTGGCGGGCGGAAACACCATGTCAGTACCCACGACCATCCCCGTTAGCTCACTCCTCAATTGGGTTCAGACGTCTTCCTGAAGGCGACGCGCAATGGATGCAATTCTCGGTTACATGATCGCCATCGCCCTGTCGTTGCTGAGCGTGGGGCAGTTCTACCAGTGGCAGGCGTCGGGCATGACAAACGTGCAGACTGCGGCCGCGGCAAGCCAGCAGGTGATCTACAACAAGGCCGCGGCTCAGTACGTTCAAGACAACGGGACATCGATCGCGGCGATTGCAACGCCTACCGTGCCGGTGACCATCACCACCGCAATGCTGATCAGCAGCGGTTACTTGCCGAACGGCTTTTCGACCACGAATGTTTTCGGACAGACATGGCAACTTCAGGTCCTGCAGCCCACCGCGGGGACGTTGCAGTCGGTCGTGCAATCGGTTGGCGGGAGGGCAATCGCGGACACTGTCCAGCTTGTTCAGATTGCCGCCCAAGCAGGGGCGCAGGGCGGATTCGTCCCCTATGCCGGCCAGAATGGTGACGCAACCATGACCCCCGCAAATGCTTACGGCGCATACGGGGCATGGAAGCTTCCGTTGACCAATTTCACCAATCCAGGCAGCGGTCACCTGGTGTCACTGCTTGCGTTCACAGGCGTGAGTGCGAACAACAGCTATCTGTACCGCGTTCAGGTTCCTGGCCATCCCGAGCTGAACAACATGCAGACCGACCTTGGTATGACCGATCAAGGGGGGGCGCTGCACAACATCAGTGGCGCACAGCAGATCAGCTCACAAAGCTTGCAGGCTCTTTCCGGTGGTTCGCTTGCCGTGCCATCGATCACGACCGCAAACGGCAAAGTAGTCACTTGGGAGCAGGTGGGCGAGGGCGGTGTGCTAGGCCTGAAAGGATCGAACGGTACATCGATCTACCTTGAGAGCTTGAATGGCACGTTCCGTATCGTCAACAACCCTTGGACACAGTCCATATTCTCGGTCGACCAGTCCGGCGATGTGGTCGCGGCGGGAACGCAGAGGCTGGGTAACGTTGCTTCGCCCAACACGGCGTGTGCCCAAAACGGAACACAGGCAGGCAATGCTGATGGCTCTGGCCAGCAATTAGTTTGTCTGTACAACGTGTGGAAACCAATTGGCGGGAGCTTGCAGCGCTTCGGGTATTACACCGCGCAACATGGTTCTGGAATTCCGAGGCCGACTTGTCCGGCGGGCGGAACCCCGATGATCGTTGTGACCCCGGCGAACTTTGCGGTCGATCCGACGACGGTCGTCAACTATGGAGCGTGGGGATCAGGCCCGTGGACTGTCTACATCATGGATGGATCAAATGCCGGCATCGGTGGCGCGACTGCCACTGTTGGGACCTATTGCGGATACTAATGGAGTCGTGAAATGAGGATGCTACTTAGGGTCTTGTCGGTGATTGTGCTTCTGGCGGGATCCAGACTTGCAATGGCGAACCCTGTGCTTTGTTCACCGGGATACCAAGACTCGACTTGCCCGAGCCCTATCGCAAGGGGCCCAGTCCCGGCACCGCAGTGTTCGTCTGGCGCTGGATGGACGACGACTTCAAGTCCCGTTTGGAAGGGTTCCTATTGGAGTGCGCCTGGCTGCAACTATCAGCCACCGCCTTCGTGTCCTTCGGGCTACTACGCTGCCAGTGGCCCTTCTTGGAATGGATCGAGCTGGGTAGGCCTGAACTGTCAGCCGACGGCACCTCCGCCCCCGCCGCCGCCTGCAGGTCACGTGTTGGTGGCAACGTATACAACCAACAGCTGTGGCAACCTTGGGCCCTTTAATGGATACGCAGACGGAACGTATGACGCCAGCAACTCCGATTGGGGAGGGCAGACTTTCTCTGGTACTTGGGACCAGATGTATTACAACGGGGTAGCGTATATGAACTCGAACTATGCTCGTTACATTGCTCCAGCTTACATCTCCCAGCCTTCGGACCCAGCGACGGCTACACAATATTTGTCGCGAGTGTTCTTTGTCTACAACCCGTGGGCATGCGGCGGCGGTGTTGGCTAAAGCAAAATGGCGTTTGTCCTGACCGCAGGCAAGTTATTGAGAGATCGGCGACACAAAGAAAAAGCCCCACGGTGACTGTGGGGCTTTCTTTTTGATGGCTAGACTGTTTAGCCCACCACGTTGCCGGTCGTGAATGTGAAGCTGCGCGTGAACGGCGTGCCGTTGATCGTACCGGACAGGTTCACCGTGTACGGCGTGTTCGGTTGCAGCGGTGCGGTCGGGTAGGCGACGGCTTCGAACGCGGGGACCAACTTGTTCGGATCAGTTGACGAGTTGAGCAGTTGCAACGTCACCGTGTGCGAGGCGTTGTCGGTCATCGTGCCGGAAGTCAGCACAACGGTGTCGCTCGGGTTGGCCGCAACCGCGACAGGAATGCCCCACGAACCGCTGGTGTTCGGCGGCGCCGGCGTTTCACCGTTCGACGAGTAGGCCACACCGGTGGTGCCTTGGCACGGGAAGGTCAAGGGCATGTTGCCCGGCATCGTCTTAGGCGCATCGAAGCTCATCGAGGCGCGCACGTCGGGGAAACCGTTGAACAGCGTCTTGGAGACGCCGATGCCAACAATGCTCGACGGCCACACGCCCGCAGCGATGTGGTAGACGCCGGACAGCCAGCCGATAATGTGTTGCTGACCGTATTGGGCGTCGGTCAATGTCGCATTGGTGTAGTAGCCCCCGCTCACGCCGCCGACGTACTGATTGGGGAAGCCAGCCGCCACCGCGCGATCCTGATAGGTGACACCGGTGAAGCCAGTTTTGCCCGCCGTCTCGCTATCCGCAACTACGCCATTCGTGCTCATGTAGGCAGCGTGTGCTTGGGCGGCAGTGTCCAGCACAGTGTTTTCGGACAGTGCCGGAAAGCCACACTGCGTACGGTACTGGTTCAGCGTGTTGAACGCTGCCAGTTGTGCGCTCGTGCTGCCGTACTGCGGTGTCGTCTGGGTGCCGGTGACAGTCTGTGCCGGCGGAGTCGTAGTGCCGCCGGTCGAACCGCCAGTCGTGGACGTGCCACCGTCACCGCCACCGCCGCATGCGGTCAGTGCGAGAGTCGATGCAGCAGCAATTGCGAGGAGAGAGAGTTTGTTCGTCATTGATTTTCTCCGGTGATTTTGAGGTCGGTGATCGATATGCGACCACTTGATTTAATCGTAGCGTGCGGCTCAAGAAGTCAAGGATGCACTCCAGGTACTTCAGATGCCGCGCTCAACGTGTGCGGGGGCGGTCGGCAGCAACGCGTTGCTACTTGACCTTGTGCAGTTCCACGGGCCCGAGCATCGAAACGAGCAGATACCCCGTCGTCGTTGGGAAGTCCTTGTTGCTCCAGTTCGAAGGGACATGGACGAGCGCAAAGTCCTTCGTGGATATCCCGCTGACTGATTCACTAACGGCGCGGCCGAAGAGCGCTTGAGCTTGCTCTTTGGTCAGATCATTGACCGGGCCCTGGATGGCTCGCCAATTGCCGTTGTGGAACTCCTGAACGGCGAGTTTGCCGTCTGCCTTCTCGATCCGAAGCGTTGGCTCGAGCCCGTTCTTTCCCTGGACGGAGTATTCGCCGACGATGTCGCTCGTCGACGAGCCACATGCCGTGATGATGGCGGTGGCGGCGATGGCCAGCAGGAGCTTTGCCTTCTTGCGCACGGTTGCGGTAAACGCCGGGATGTCGAACTTGCAGAATGTGGTCATGTGATTGTGGGCTGTGAGTTGTGTCGGCTGGGGCCGTCGTGCTGATCGTGGTGAATGCATTATGGGTAAGCGCGCTTTCTCGCTTGCCGGTGCCGAAGAGTTGCGCGCTCCTAGCACCCCTCTGCCGAGAAATAGAGCGTCTTGCCGCAGGTCTTGCAAAAATGGGCGCGTGTGCCGGGCGCACGTCGAAGCGCGTGCACGCTGAGATGCTTGGACGAGCAGCGATCACACGTGATCGTGCCAGCGTCAGATACCAACCCCGGATGCTTCTTTCGATACCAGAAAAACGTATGTGTTCGAAACCGGTAGAGCCGGTACCAGCGCGGTGCGAAGAAGATCATGAGCGCGAGACCGAGGACCAGCGCAGGAGCGGTGCCGGCGTGCGATTTCCCGACTAGGGACGCGCCAGTCAGTGCGGTACCAAACAGCGATGCGGTACCAGAAACGAAGCGGGAAGCAAGATGGCGCATATCGTTGTCCTTTGTGGATGGGGAGGCACCCGCCGCCAGTCGTGACGCCGCGGCAGAGGCTTCTACGTCTTGAGCGTACGCCGAGAGAATCAGAGTCAAGCTCGGGCGGCATCGCCAGCCCATCCACCATTCGGGGCCCGATCCAGCTATGCGAGTTGTTTGCGCGGTTTGCCCTTGCGTGGCGCCGTCAACGCACCTGTGCATGACGGGCAATAGAAGGACGCCGCCAGTTCGATTTTTGGCGTGGTATTGCACGTCAGATAGTGCGTGGAACAGGTGCGGCAACTGGACATGGACAAATCGCTGCCGGTGGACACTGATCGGGCCAAATGGAACGCCCGGTCCGGGGTCAGCCGCGCGGCATCGCCGAACAGACGCCCGACGGTGTCGAGTGCGGTGATGAACGCCTCTGGCTCGTTCGCACGTGCGGCAAGGGCGCTCCAGTACAGCCAAATCAGCGTCGTCGACTGAATGCGGCTCGACACCGACTCCACGTACCAGGATGACGAGGAGGGCATCAGGCCGCAGGGAGACGATTCGCCGTGGATTTGTCGATAGAGAGCGCGCGCCGTAGCCGCGGTGCCAGGGAACATCGAGGCCACGCTGGATGCGCGGCAACGCAGGCCAATGAGCGCCTCGGTATAGCGTTCCATCTGCGCGCGGCCGACGCGGAAATTTCCCCAGCGTTCACGTTGCAGGGGCCGCGGGGCACGTGAGTCGCCGGCGTTCATCACGTGGTGGCAGATCGTCTCTTCCGAGATGAGGTTGGCCGAATACTCAAGCCAGAACATCGGATTCTCAAAACGCCAACGGAACATCGGGAAGTTGGCGCCGAAGATGGCAAGCTCCAGCTCGTGCTGAGACACGGTCACGAGATAGTCAGCCAGGTCTTGCGGCATGCCCAGCAGTTGAGCGGCAACGGGCGTGGAGTGGAGTAGGTCGACTACCATCCAGACGTAATCCTTGTTCTGGTGGAACAAGCTCATCTTCAGGCTGGGATCAAGGTTGCCGAATTCCGCCTTCACCTTGTCAATGGCCAGGGTTGGTGTCGTCTTCTTGATGAGGCTGCGCCAATCTTCGACGTTCTTGAACATCGGTGTCACGACCAGGAACGGTGTTCCCATCAACTGCCGCTGCCCTGCAGCGTTCTGCGCGAGCATGGCCAGCTCTTCCGGCCGCACTCCAAATACTGGCGCCACTTCCCGGTGCCGAAGCATGCAGGTGCCCATGAAATCCGCAAGCTGGTAGTTGATGGAACGGATCCGGTCGGTAATCCGGTCGGGAAGGATGAGCGAGTCTTTGGCAGAAAGAGCAGTCGAACGAGTCATGGCGAGAGAGTCAGTTGTTGTTTTTGGGACCGGCGCTTGAATCAGGCGGTTTACGTGCGTGTCCGGCGGGACACGCGGTTTGTGGTCTCGGTGGTCGCGAGCGCAGCGTTCACTTCACCGAGGAATTTGGTCAGGACGCCAGCGAGGCCTTCGAGAATGGGACGGCATTCGGCCGATGCGTTGGCAAAGATGGCCGTGAGTTGCGCAGACTGGTATTTGTGTGCGACGGATTCGATGTCGGCAACCAGCGTGATCATCTTCGCTCTGGCGTCAGCAGACGAGTTGATGTCGTCCTGCTGTTGTGCGATTTCCAGGTTGAGTCGATCAAGCTCGTCCTGCTTGCGCTTAACGTCCTCATTGGCCGCTTCGAGGCGACGGTTGGCTTCTTGGAGCGCATCGTCCAGGGTCTGGAGTCCTGGCGGCAGAACGTGCACTTCGACTGTCTCTTTCACAGCCGCCGGTTGGCCGCTCTCTGCCCTTGCTGCTAGCGCGTTGCGTTCGCGCGTGAGACGGTCGATCTCTTGCTGTAGCGTGCTGACGGTCGAAGAGCTGCGGGTGACCTGGAGTTGTGCTTCGTCCATGGCACGCTGCCGATTGGCCACCTCCTCCTGGGACACCGTGAGTTGGGCAGCCAGAGTTCGAATCTGTGCTTCAAGATCGCGGTTGTTGTTCAGGTTTTCGTTCAGCTCTTCCTGCGTGACTTGGAGCTGCAGGCCGGTATTGGTCAGATCCTCTTCTGTCTTCCGAAGCTTCTCGATGATCGGCCGGATGTCCTCGCGTTTAAAGCTATCCGTCTTCAACTTGTGCTCGATGACCTTGTCGACTTCGTCATCGGTGATGTCCTTGCGGGCCAAGATCTTCATCTCACCCAAGGTCAGGTTGGTGATGGCCCGGCTGTTGTTCGCAAACTTCCTGTAGATGTTGATGTAGAGAGCCACGCGTGAATCGGTCATCCGAAGGACGGTGCTTGCGTAGCTGGACAGCATGGCACTCCCGCGCTTCCTGGCCACGGTCTCATCACCGAGGGTGCGCGTGAGGCTCCCCATGATGATGCCGTCAATGTGGACCAGCCGTGCCCCAATTGCGATGAACTCGGCCACGACACGGTTTTGCGACTGCCAGATTTCCTCGGTCGCCTGTGCGATTCGGCCAATCGACGATTCGTCCAGGTCCATGAACTGGGTCCTCGCGAATGTCATGGCGGAGACAGAACCGTCGTCCGTGATCGTTTGCGCAAGCTGGAAGTCCGTATGAGTCATGTCGATGTAAGCCAGTGGAGTGTTCTCGTGACCGGAGCCAGATGTGCTCAGGCGCCAAACGGGCGGTGCGATGCGGATGGTTACCGCGAATGCACCTCCTCTTCGAGCCATCGTAAGGCGGTCAGGGAGAAGTCAAGTGAACGCGTGGCCTGCGATGTGCGAGAGCAAAATCGAAGGTCATCGGTTGGGGCGGGTCGGAAAGCGGCTACATACGAACGGCCTATTACGAATTGCTAAAGGAAGACGCGACTCTATCGTTGTATCGTTCGCCGAATCGCAATACTTAACCCCAATGAGGTGGGGTGTGGGTGCAGTATTTGGAGGGGTGCGTGAATTAAATGAAGCTAATATCAGTCGTCAAAGCGAATTAAGATTTTCTGAATGCATCTTCAAATGCCCCACAAAAGGGGGGCATCCGATGGCATGAGCGTCGCGTCATCCACTGCCTTGCAGCGGATAGGCTCGCGCGTGCGAGCTTGCGCGGATCCACTGCATCCGCTAAAGTTCGTGACATCTCCGCGTCGTTGACGCATCGAACTTGCGCTTGATGGAGCAACTCCATCTGGCTTCACAGCCGCTCAGCGCCATTCTCCCTTTCTGATTTGTCCCGGCTCAGCTTGTTTGCCTGACGCTCGCGCGTGAGGCAAGCACGTTGTTGCTTGCGGGATTCCTTGCTCATCCGAGCATCGAATGATCGCCTGGCAGCCGCCAGGAAATCCCTTGCCGCGTTTTCTGGAGAGAGAACCATGGAATCCCTGCTCAAGTTCGTCAATACCCCCTTTCGTCTGTTCTGCACGATGCTGGTGCTGTACATGGCCGCGCATTCGCATGCCATCGCCGTTGTCGTAGGCATCGTGTTCCTCTCGGTCATCTGGCATAGCCTGAAGAGCGAGAAGGCTGCACCGATCCCTGCTGCACCCGTCATCATCCCGCCGAAGCCTGCACAAGCCGAGGCGGACAAGGCCGCTCCCGCGGTGCGCCCGGCTGCCAACACGGCACGCTATGCGAAGTCCGCGGTTGTCACGCCCATGCTTCGCCCCAAGGCCGCCACGCGCCCTTGACCTCAGGCCTTCCCTTGGAAGGCGCCTTTAACCCCCTGTTGGTGGGAGTCTTCTCCCGCCAGCAGGTGGGGGGAGGCTGCCCCATGGAGAAGTCACCATGAATACCAATGCAGTCGCGTGGCAACTCGATTTCTTCGGGGATGCTGCTGCCGTAACCCCCACGCAACACAAGCAAGACCCTCTCCCGGATCCGGCCTACTGGTCCGACTCGGTCAAGGAGAAGATGGTCGACGCTCTCATCAGCCTCGCATGCGACAGCCGCCGAGGCGACAACATGCCCGAGTCCCTTATCGACTGCGCCGACATGCTTCGCGCGCGGATGCGCGGAACCCTCTATGACTTGGAGGATTACCGCATGACGCTCGGCTGGATCTTTCACTACTGGGACGGTGCGCTGCCGTACCTGTACGTGTGCGCAGTGACCGGGGTGAACCCCGAAGTCCTGCAGGACGTCATCCTGAACCAGCCTAGGCTGAAGAAGGATCTCGACGAACTGAGGCATTCGTTCTGCGGCACGCTGTTGTAGGAGGCCGCATGACGTTCCTCGAATCGCTCGTGAAGGTGCTCCTTCCCAAAGCCGACAACCCTCAGCGTCACGCAGACGCCGAACCCATCAAGGTTGGTGCTGGCGGCAACAACGAAACACAGATGACCATCAGCGGTGAGCCGCACCTGTTTCGCGATGAAGGTGATCGAGTCGCGCATTTCGTTGCGCTCTTCGAGAGCCGTCTCACCGAGACCCCGTTCGGTCCCAAGCTGCTGCCTGCCTTAATCCCCCATTGGTCTCTCAAAGCAGTCCACGAGGGCTTGAAGGTGACGGAGGTGGTGGCACAGGTCATTCAGGGCGGCGTCCAGCCTTCCTCAGTCAAGCAGGAGCCGACTCGCAGTGCGGCTGCCCCTAGACGGGCAGTGCCCGAAACGACGGAGGAAGCACCGGTTGAGGCCGATGCGCAGGCCCGCCGCGCACGTGCCCCTGAAGCGCGCTCGCGTGCCACCTATCACGGTCGCATCAAGTCGTGGGGCGAAGAGCGGTTCCCTGATCGCAAACGTCCCGGTAAGTCCTACAAGAATTTTGCGTTGAAGCTCGAAATGGCCTCAGGCATGGAGACGCTGCAGGGCGAAGGCCTGAAGGACGCAATCTCGGAGGCGGGCTGCAAGCTCGGCGACGCAGTTGAGGTCAAACGCCTTCGCAAGATCAAGGTCCCGGCCTTCGATGAAAAGAGTGGTGACCCCGTTCTCGATGAGAACGGCAACCAAAAGGTTCATGACAAGTGGCTGTGGTCCATCTCCGTAGCCCATTAACCAAAAGGTAATTCCGTATGGCTTCAGTCAACAAGGTCATCATCGTGGGCAACCTCGGTGCTGATCCGGAAACACGTTACATGCCCAGTGGCGACGCGGTCACCAACATCCGCGTGGCAACCACCGATCGCTTTAAGGACAAGGGTAGCGGTGAGATGCGCGAAGCCACCGAATGGCATCGCATCGCGTTCTTCGGTCGCTTGGCGGAAATCGCTGGCGAGTATCTGAAGAAGGGATCGTCGGTCTACATCGAGGGTCGTCTGAAAACCCGTCAATGGGAGAAAGACGGCCAGAAGCAATACAGCACCGAGATTGTCGCGGAGCAGATGCAGATGCTTGGCGGCCGACAGGGCGCCGGTGGTGAAAGTGAAGGCGGTGGTGGTTACTCGCGCGGTGGCGATGATACTAGCGGTGGCCATGGCGGTAGCCGCAGCCAGGCTGGAGGAATGAGCCGCAGCGCAGGCGGCAGTGGCCAGGGCAGTAGTGCACGTCGTCAACCCGCGCCGTCCAACGGCTTCGAGGATTTTGACGACCCGGACATCCCGTTCTAGTCCTGATCGACAGGGCTCATTTGTAGTTCTTCTCAAGCGCCTCTGGGCTTCCACGAAAGTGGAACCTGGAGGGGCAACTTCCTCTCCTGCGCCGGCGGTCGCTTGGCGCATCCCCCTTCGAATCTCACCCCCAAGACGTCGTGCTGAAAAGACGGTCTGCCCGTGCGGGCCGTCCTTTGAGCAAGCGTTCCCTCGCCTGTCTCAGGCATCGACCAACACTCCACCTGGAGTCATCCCATGAAGAAACTGAGTGAAATAGTGCAAAACTGGACGCCCACTCAATGGGATGCTCTGGTGAACCAATACCTGCCGGCGGCTTTCCTCACGGAGAGCTTCTGGAAGGGTAGGCCTGGCCCGTGCCCGATCTGTGGTGGGCACGATCGATTTACCTACGACAACAAACGTGGTCGCGGCGATTGGGTCTGCCGCAAATGCAACGCTGGTAGCCCCAAAGCCGGAGACGGCATTGAGCTCGTGTGTCGCGCGACTGGTATGTCGTATCACGAATTGACCTGCAGATTGAACGGCGAACCCGTTCATCCAATCGGTCCCTTGGTCAATCGGCCGGTCGCCTGTCGGCAAAAGAAGTCAGCCGATCCCGTCTGGAAGAAGCGCCGCATCCATAAGCAGTGGGATGAAGCAGTGTCTCTCACGCCAGGCGACCACGTGATGCACTACTTGGCCGCACGGGTTCCGGGGCTCCGGGCGCCGCGTCCGCAATCGTTGCGGGTTGCGATGCAGGACTACCTGTTTGAGGACGAGGTGATCGGCCGTTATCTAACCATCATCGCCAAATTCACCTTGCCCGATGGCCAGATGGCGACCGTGCATCGAACCTCGTTGGACCCCGTCAAGCCGATGAAGGCGACCATCATCAGCAAGGACGGGGAGGTATTGCCCGCCAAGCGCAATGACGTGTCGGCGTTGCCGCTCGCCGGCGGCGCGGTGCGGCTGATGACGCCTCGTAACGGTGAGATCGGGATCGCGGAAGGGCTGGAGACTTCCTACGCTGCCTACATGCTCTTCGGTGTGCCGATGTGGTATTGCCTCAATCGCGTGCTGGTCAGCCAGTTCGTTGTGCCAGAAGGTCTTGGCATCCACACCGTGCACATCTTTGCCGACTTTGATGCAGTGGATCCAAAGACGGGAAAGTCGCCGGGAATGTCCGATGCCTTGACGCTCGCCAAGCGCTTGCGTGCGGAAGGCTTCACGGTTGTCATCCATCGGCCGAAGCTGCGCGGTACAGATTTCTGTGACGAGTGGTGTGCTGAATATCAGTCGCGCGCTGTGCATCACGAGGCGGTTGCCGCCTAAGTTCGTTGCCGCCTTCGGGTGGCATTTTCTCTTTACTTCTGCCCTGTGGGTTCGTCCCACAGGGCGAATTCCCTGGGCGCATTCTGGAGTTCGCTATGCCCATGAAGGGATTCATTCAAGTGGTCGGAAAACTGCAGATCCACGCGATGCGCATTGTCGATTCGCTGGAGGTTCCAGCGGGCAAGTCTGATGCGCAGTGCTACCACGTCTTTCGCCGCAGCGACGGCGGCAGCATGGAGTTCGTTGGCAAGGACAGCGATCTCGATTTCGTCGAGACGTTCTGTCTGCAACGTGCATCGCTGCACTGATTGAAGTACCCAACCCTAACGAAAAACGCCCGGCACTGCCGGGCGTTTTTTTTCGCCTTCGATTCGTGATTCGCCGGGCCGTTACTCGTGGCCGACGGGCCGCTGGGCAAACCGGCCGAGCACGACGCGCGCGGCTTCCAGAATTGCCATGCCGGTGCCGGCGATCAACCAGAATTTGGCGGTATTGACGTAGTTGAGGTGAGCGAAGAAGTCAGCCATTTCAATGCCTCCTGAAGGGTGTGAGGTTACACGAACGCGGTTGCCTTTGACCGCTTGATGTCTTCAGGATACCCGGGCTGTCGCCATGTCAACCTTTGGCGCCGCTACGCTGCAGGGTTAGTTTGGAAAGAATCGCGCCATGGCTTCACCGAGGTGCTCGGCCATCGCCGTTGGCAGTCCATCAGGCGAAGGCGAGTCGGACTCGGACAAGGCGGCCGGATCGAAAGCGGGGGCGGGCGAAGGATTTGGCCGTGCCACAGACTCCGCGAGAGCGAACGGCGCTGGTGCTGCAGACACGAGTGTGGCGACAGCCGGTGCAATGGCCTGTGCCGGCACCAGATTTGTCTGCACCGCTTGCCTAGCCAGGAACGCGGTGTAGCCGAGTTCTGCCATGTGCCGCAGCGCGTGCGCGCGTTGTTTGGAATCCAGGATGCCGGCCAGATAGGGGAAGAGAGTCGGCGCGGTGACGGGCGTCAGCGTGACCTTGATCGAGAGCTTGTCCATGGTGGAATGGCGCCCCCGATTACTTCTGCTTCACCGGGCGCGTGCTACCAATGTCGTAGAAGCCGCTCACATTAGCGAAGCACGGGGAGGAAAGGGCATGGATGGGGGTGCGCGGGAACGCGGCACGAATGGCAGGCACATAGAGTGCGCTGCCGCCGCCGGCGAGGATGATCGCGCGGATGTCTTCGGTTCGGCCGACGCGGGTCTGGATTTCCTTGACGGCGAGCTGGCAGACGCTGCGCGCTTTTTCCAGATACGGCGTGAGATCGATCTCCTTGTCGAAGAACAGCATCGGCTTTTTGTCGCGCAGGCACTTGTCGATGCGCTCAATGCCGGTGACAGGCTCACCCTCGTCCTGCTCAATCAGCGATGCGATCTGCTGATAGATCTTGGACGAGCCGCCCGGTACGCCGCCGCTGCGATTGTCGTCCATCGTGAAGCCCTGGGCGACCACCCAATCGGTGGTGAAGTAGCCGACATCGATGACCAGGTGCGCGTTGTCGGCATCGAACTTGGTGTTCTGTTGGCGCATAAACGTCACCAGCGCGCCGAGCGGTTGCGGCAAGCAGATGACCGATCCGATCTCAACGGGTTCGCCCCCGAAATCAAGCGTTCCTGTGAAGCGATCGCGCAAGTAGGAAGCGTATTTCTGGGTCGTGTGAACGGGCAGGCCTAGGATCAGTTGGCCCACCTCCGATACCTGGGCGAGGCGCAGGGCGCCACCCAGCAGCGCGGCGTACTCGTCTTTGGTCACAAAGTCCTCCGACAGCGTGCGGCCGGTCTGACCATATGCCGAGGAGAGCGACACACCGGGGCCGACTTCGTATTCCACGCCGTCAATGGCAATGGTGATTACGTCGCGCGCTTTGAAGAAGCCGTTCCCGTGGTTGGCAAGCGCGCGTGGCGCGGCTTGCGGCGCGAGGGACGGGAACATGTTCAGCTTGGTCTCGGAGCCCATCGGGAACGCGAACTTGGTGTTTCCGTATCCGACGTCGACGGCAACGGTGGCGGCTTTCATGGTGCAGACCTTGTGTTGGGGCGGAGCAGCTTCCGCCGGGGCAGTGGAATGACGCGTGAGGGCGACATGACACGTAGCTCCCCCTTGCGGGAGACGTAGATGTCACGACGAGCTGGGCGAGATTGGTCAGCCTCTGCTAGTGACACGTAGCTGCACCGTGCGGTGCACGTGAGTGTCACGTGGTTCAGCGCATAACCGATCGGTGCCCGCCGGTGACACGTAGCTTCCCCTTACGGGGTATGTACGTGTCACGTCGCCTTACGTTGGGACTGTACGAGGCTGCGCCGGCTGTTTGATGGAAGAAAGCCCGTCAATCTTGCGTAGCTTTCGTGCGGCGCAATTCACTGGGCTGCCCTATCCTTGAGTCACCACACGCGTCCCCCGACGCATCGATAGCTCCGCGAAGACCGCGGAAACTCAGGGTGAGCCGGCGACCAAGAGGTTGTTGGGCACCAATGTTCGTGCCGGATAGTCATCCGGCATTTTTTTCAAGCAAATCAAGTGGATGGGGCCGGAGAGTGAGGCCACCGGACACCGCGATACCAAAACGATCAGCGCGCTGGCTGTGAAGCTAGACCGCAGTGCGTACAAATCCGAAGCCGAACACCGAACAGTGTTTGTGGATGGAACGCGATAAGACGCACCCGTTCAGCCAGAGGGCTGGGCACGAATCACAAGGCCCGATACACAGCGGCGGAGATGGTTCGGCTTGTGGGTGGGATACGAGAGCGACCCGAGCAAGGGTGACCGCACGTATCTGAACGTGACGACCGGTAGGCGCAGCCGGCACCAGAAATGCGCAAGGAGAATCTCACACCAGGGCAAAAGCCTGTGGGCGAGTGAAGGCCGCGGAGTCGCGTGCCTTGCTCGTGTCGGCAGGAAGGCGTCGCAAGATGCCGGCCGGTGTGTAGGCCGCGAAGCGGTGAGTCAGCGCGCAAGCGCAGGCTCGCTGCAGGACGGACAGTCAGAACGCATTGCTTCCATGCGTCGGGCTGATCGATTGGAATCGCTAAAGGCGGGGAAGTTGGGCCTGGCCGGGGGAACCGGCAGCCGACCGTGGTGGGTCGGGTAAAGGGGAAGCCAGCACGGGGGTGCGGATTCCGTGAGTGCGGCGCGGTTGCCGGCGGGGAAACCTGCGTCGAGGACGTGCGCGCTGCGCAACCAATACTCGGAGTCACGGTGCAGACGCGCATCAATCTCAAGCCGATCCTGGCGAACTACTCGCTGCCGGAACGGTTCAAGTCGGAATTCGCGGTCTTGGCGGGCGAGAACCTGCACAAGCCGCACAGCCAGACCCGCGTCAGCGGTCGCGCGCTGTCGTCGATCTCGCAGAAACAGCGCGCGCAGATGTTGCTCAGTCTCGCAGTGGAGCTGCGTGAGGGCGGCTTCACCATCATGTCGCCCTACAACCTGGCGGAGAAGCACCTGCGATGGTTGGTGCAGCGTTGGGTGACAGAACGAAACCTCGCGGTGGGCAGCGTTGAACTGCGCCTCTCACACCTGCGCGCGCTGTGCTCGTGGATGGGCAAGACCAACATGGTGGGCGGCATCGATGACTACGTGGAGAGGCCGGCAGGCTACACGCGCAGCTACGCCGCCGAGACCGACCGTTCTTGGGACGGCAACAACATCGACGCGCTAGCCAAGATCGAGGAGATCGCCCAGACGGATGCCCACGTCGCAATTCAACTGAAGCTTGAGGCAGCGTTCGGGTTGCGCGCGAAGGAAAGCTGGCGACTGCGCCCAGCGCGCGACCTACTTCCATCGGGCTATCTGCACGTGCAGGACGGCACCAAGGGAGGCCGGCCGCGACAGGTGCTGATCGAGTTCGATTGGCAGTACGACCTGCTTGCGGAGGCGGCTGAGTTGGCCGCGTGCACGAATCCCGAACGGGGCTCCCTGATCCCGGCGACCTATACGCAGGTGCAGTGGCGCAGGCGCTTCTATACCGTGCTGGAAAAGCACGCCGTGACCAAGCGCGGCGACGGTGTCACCGCCCACGGTCTACGACACCAGTTCCTGCAGCAGATGTACCAACGGCTGACCGGTGAGCAAGCGGCCATCAAGGGGGGCGCACGCGTTCTCGACCGTGAAGCGCACAAGGACGCCATGACGCGGGTGGTGGAAGCCGCCGGCCACAGCCGCAAGGAGAAGGCCAACGCCTACCTGTCGACGCATTCCGCGATCGCAGCCCGGAGCCGGCCCGTCGTCACACGTGAGATGGCCGTCGCGGCGGTTGCCGCGGCCAATGGGGTCAAGCTGAAGGCGGCAGAGGCCCTGGGCATTTCGCGCCCCGCACTGTATCGCCTGCTTGCCAAGCCCGCCGAGGCGGGTACTGCGGCCGGCCATCGGCACTTCACGGGATGAGGTCGTGCGATGACTGAAGATGACGCAATGGCCGATGGCGATTGGGATACCTACCTGTTTCCAGAGCCAGAGCTGCGGGCGTGCACAGACGAAGAACTGTACACACTCATCCGAGAGAACCTGCCAAACGCGACCGCGGAGACTGACGGCACCGACCTGTTGACGGACGTGGCCATCGATCACGCTCAAGACCTGATCGAGCAGGCCCGCGATTTGCTGCTGGCTCGTGGGGCTGCTATCTCGCCGCAATGGCGCGCAGCGCTCCGCTTCCTGCGGTGGCCGCTGAGCCCAGCGGAAGTCACGGCCAACCAAGCTCGGCGGCTTCGCGAGATCGAGGAGGATCGGCTTCGGCGGGCGCACGCCGCGAAACTCGGGGTGGACATCCTCCAGGCAATTCGGACGGTGATGGACGGCGGCCGGCTACCGCTCTCCCTCTCGTTAGAGGGGGTGACTGTCAGCATTGGCTGGGGCCTGCGGACATCGGATGGTGAGCGCAGGAGCATCAGCCCCAGTGGGGCCGAAGTTGTGCGTATGCGGGACGCACTTGCCGCAGCGGGGTGCTGCCACTGTCAGATCCACGGCGCGTCCCAAGATGGGATTCCATTCGAGGAGGCGCCTACGCCGGAGTGGTCTCTCAACTTCAGTGTGCCGACGAATCGTGCCGGGTGGGATCTGCTGAAGCAATGGTGGAAGGAAGGGCGGTTCAGCCACGCGCCACACGTCTGGATGTACCGGCCAGAACTTGGCGACCCCGAGTTCTTCTGGCACTGGCCACTCGATGCGTGTTGGCCGGGCAGCGCACCTGCGTGGCGGCGCCTGTATGGGCATCTTGGTTACGTCGACCTCCCTTGGGTGCGCTTTCATCGTCGGGTGCACGGCAATTGCTGGGAGCGCGACGAAGTGAGAGTGGAATGGGCTGCAGGAGAGCTCCGGTACATCGAGTGCGCCGAAGAGGCTGACCGAGAGGCTCAGCGGTTGATCACGTCGGGCGAGATACTCGCCTACAAGATCTCGGCCAGAGCTGCTATGGACGCACATGCCGGTGCCGGTGCCGGTGCCGGCCCGGCCCCGGTTGTGCGATCGCGACTCGCAGAGCTGCTCGCCCGGGTTTGCGGAATGCTTGGGCGTTCGTGCTCATCGGGCGCGGCCGACCCAACGAAGAACTGATCGCGCGCTAGACGCGTTCAGGACAAATAACGCAAAAGCCGCCAACGGTGTGGCGGCTTTTGCGGGATTGGTCGGCGGGTTAGAACGGCGGGCTGGTCCCGGCGATGTAGGAAAGGTACAGCGCGACGGCCACAGCGATCAGCCAGAAGCTGACACGACGGCCCAGGGTTTGGGGAGATCCGTACGGTTGTTGGGCTTTCATGGGATGCCTCCATTTAGATTCCATCTTAGCGAACGGCGGCGCTGATTGCGCGGGCCAGCCGCCATACGTTGGGAACGCGGGCCACGGCAGTCGGTCCGACATCTTCCACCTCCGCTGCCGGCGCGCGGCTCAAGAGATCGTTGAGGGTGGTCTGCCGACCAGCCTTCTCGTGCGGATGCGGGGTGGGCGGCGGCAACTCCATCGCCTGATCGCGCGTCGCGGCCGGCAGCCGGGGGAACGGGTCGACGCCGGTGAATTGTGCGAGTTTGGCGATGCTGACCACCGCATATTTCGGCGTGGCATCGTTGGGTGCGATGTAGGCTGCTGCGCCGACGCCCGGGACGTAGATCGCTTTCCACAGATAGTCGGGTACCCGTACATGTTCGTTGAGGTAACGGGCCTTGCCGTCCGTGAATGCTGGGCCGGTCACCACGTAGGCTTCGCCGGTCTGCCGTACCAGGCGGCGGGTCGACGTCTCCAGGTGGCTCCACATGCGGCGGTTGCTGACCGAGTTCTGCGGGACGACGTTGGCCAAGCTGAAACTTTCCTGTTGCGATGCCAGGTCGCCGAAGTCCCCGCTTGGCGACATGTGGCCACGGTCAATCTGGACGTGCGAGCTACCGTGGTAGTCCTGCAGGGTGGCGCGGGCGGTTGCCGGCAAAGACGTCTCTTCGAAGAAATCGCTTTCGCGCGGCAGCTCACGCGCCTGGTTCACCGCCTGCGCGGTCAGGTGTTCGGCTGACCACAGCGGTGTCCGGGTCGCCGAGGACACGAGCACCGCGTAGGCGCGGTAGCAGAGCAGGTGGCTGGCGCCAGCGTGCTTGCTGGACAGCACCTTCGGTTGCGCGCCGTCCGCGACCGATGCGCCGCAGTGATCGGGAGAGGCGCCGGCGACCTGGAGGAATGCAGAGAGGGCAACGAAGAGCAGGGTTTTTTTGAGCACGGCAGTTGGGATCCGGGTTGACCTAGATCCATCGTGCCTTGTAACGGGCAATGTCAAGTACCCGAAAGCGAGAGCTTCTGCGGGCCGATTTGCGTGAAGGGTTTGGGAGTGCTGGGCACGGAACGAGATCCGGCCGGCCAAAGCATGGCCGTTACCGCACGGTCATCTACCGCGCGTCGACGCCATCGTCAGTTGGAAGGTCAGCGCCTCGCCGATCGCGCGATCATGGTGGCGAGGGGCGCTAGTCGAGCTGAGGCTCCAGGGCATCCACCGCACGCGCGACGAATACGTCCATGCGCGCGAAGGCATTTTCTTCGCCTTCAACCAGTTCGGCGTCGAACGCGTCGAGTGGTTCGAAGCGGATCCAGGGACGGCCATCGACGTAGATGACCTTGGCCAATCGCACGAGCTTGCGATACCGGCCGGCGTCTTCAAGGACGGTGGCCATTGGTACTTCCGCGGCGGCGGGGGAAGCGGGCCTGCTGAGCTGGGCGGCCATTGCCGCGAATATCGGTCCGCGGGTTTCCCAATCCATGGCATTGCGGGCGATCGCGTCCAGCAGCATTGGGATGTCCACCGGCGTCAATTGGCGACGCGCGATCGAGGCCAGCTCGTGTTGATCGGTTGGGCGATACTCGACGCGTCGGTTCCAGATCAAAGCCAGCTCGTCGTAGGCCGCTTCTTTGGAGGTTCCGATTTGCACGGGCGGCGTGCCAATGCCGCACTGTGTACACACAATGACGGCCTCCTTTCGGCCAGCGAAGAACCTGGCCCGTCCGCCGCAGTGACCACAGCCGATCAGATCGTCAAACATACCGTTGGGTCTCGATGATTGGATTTTAAGTCCGGATTATGCCTGTCGCCGAGTTTGTTGAACCACCACTGCAGACGGGTTTATGTTGCAGCGGCTCCAAAATATGCGTGAGACGTCGCCAAAATCCTGATGGCGGCGCTTTCCATGAAGCCTTGGATGATGGCTTCAGCCTCGGCGCGGGCGCGGCCGAACGCCCAGAACTCGTGCAGCCAGTGGCCTCCTGGGCTGTCTGGCCCCTGCTGGAGGCCGATGGACAGGGCGCCGCGCACGGCGATGATCGTTTCAGGGTGGGGAAATTCGGAGGAGAGATCTGCTGGGGGCATGTACTACGTTATTTGGTAAAGGCCAACTTCCTCACTGCGCTTTTGAGGAATGGCTGGAGATAATGCGGAGAATAGCTGGGCGGCACCAGAATGTATGTTCATTGTGCGTGCCGATTGTTGCTGTTGTGCGGGATCAAGTCAGCGAGGCGACGTGGACGGCGCCGCGGGTTTGAGCAACTGGTCGAGCATCCGGCAGCGAAGCTCGCAGGCTGCTTTGCCCCAGGCGCTACCGCTCTACCTGTGGCGTTCGGCGAAGGGAAGGCCGGTCGTCGGGCTGCGACCACTGAAGATGCTGCGGAGGTTGACGTGCTCACGCATGGCCGCCGCCGCCCACCGGGGCGCTGGCATGTGGCTGGCCGGGAAGGCTGGGCCACATGCTGCTATCCGCTCCGGAAATGTTCGTGTGCCAGTTGGCGAGTGCCGCAGCGGTCGTGATCGTGTGATGCAGCGCCTTGTCAACGTTGCCGGCCTGCAGGTACATCATGGAGCGGGTTTCGAGGTGGCCAACGAGAAAGACCCAGTCCGCTGGCGACTTGTCGGCGTCCTTGGCAGTTCCCCAACGCTGGCGCTGGTGGGCGGCTTCTTGCACGACCCCGCGGGCAAAGTCATGCAGCTCGGGGCTGTTGAGCAGTTGCTCTGCATTCAGTGCCCGGGCTCGCCAGTGGTCGAGCTCTGCGATCTGAGGGCGCGTGATGTCGAGAGAATGGCGCAGTGCATGCCAAACATGCGAATCCAGAGATCCCCGCTTGTGCGCGTAGACCGACTGGGCGAGCACCTTGCGATCCGAAGTGCAGCGGCGCAGTGTCACCCAGGTGGAGCCGTCGTCATCGGCCACACTGATTTCCCAGCCGGGAGGTAGCCATGGCGCGGCATTGTTGGATTTCTGGCATGCCCGGCAGGGAACCTTGCCTTTGTACACCGTCAGCTCGCTACCGAAGCCGTGGCAACTCGCACATGGCGCCTCGGGCATTGCCGTTGCCGCCGGCGTGGTGGTCGATTCCCCTTGTGGCCAGCCAAGAGCCTTCTGAGCCCGGTCAAAGGCGGGGCGGACGGTATCCGGAATGCCGTCTTCCTGGCCCGCCCACCATTGCACTGAAAGAACGAGGTCGGCAAGCAGCGTCATGGCTTCGTGTTGAGTTGTTGCCGGGGAAGCGTTCTCATTCGTCTGCTGCATCGTTGACCTCCGTCGTCGTTGCTGTGCTGTGTGGAGCGGCCTTGCCATTGCCTCGTTGGTAGCCTGGACACCCACCGCCCGAATAGTCGAAGCCGGAGCAACCATCGGTTGCGTGTGGGCACAGCGCGGCGCCGCATTCCTTGCTCATCGGGAGTACCTTGTGGCCCCTTGCCTTGTCGATCGTCAGCTTGGTGCGCGCCTCGGCTGGCGTGAGCGAGCGCCCGGTGGCATCACGGAAGAGGCCAATGTAGTCGTCCGGGTACGTGCTGCTCCGCACGAAGCCCTCGATGTCCAGGTGTATATGGAACCCCCACATCAGCGTGGGCCCTCGTCTGCGTCAATCGACGCAGCACCGGGCGTATCGCGCAAAACTGTGTGGCCATCGGCGTCAGCGTTGGCCGTGCCGACTCCGTCAGCGCACAATCGCAGCTCCTGGGGTCCTGGGTAGAACTCGACCACGTCGTAGCCATGCTCCTTCCAGTCGTCGGCGATCGCCTTGCTGTCGGTGATGGGCACGCACACAGCGGGATGCGTCGTTTTCCAGATCGCGGGCCGTGACGTGTCCGGCCGGCCCTTGTCGGCCAGCTCGTCATCCACCGCCGTTGGCCCCAGCCACTGAGAGCCCTCGCCGGGGCACTCGACGTCCCAGGCGAGCAGTCCGTCCTTGTAGGGCACAACGGCGACCTCTGCGTCGTGACCACCGAAGAACTGCTGCAGGCTCTCGGCCTGGCGGAGGGTGATGAGCAGCATGGGGCGCCGCGCCGGTGTAATGCCCGCAGTTTGATGATCGCGGATTCGCTGCAGCACAGCGCGGGTGCGGGGTCCGCAATGGCCTTCGTCGAGACACCAGTCGATCTCGGCAGCCAGCGCGGCATTGTCAACCTCCAGCGTCGCCGGAACGACAGGGGCGCCACTCAACGCCGGTGGCCACGGCTCCGGCATTAGGTGCGTGACGTTGCGTGCCGGCTCGGTACCGGGCTCGCCGTTGCGGTCCGGATCAAGCTCGTAGAAGTCGGTGGCCTTCAAGGTATGGAACCGCTGGCCACCGTACAAGGGGTACACCTCGACTTCACAGCCACGGCCTCGGAAATGCTTCGCGGTGTCGTCTGCTTCACTGCGCGTGCGTACCAGCAATACTTTGTATCCGCTCACAGCCACGTCGAACGCCCTCGGCTCGCCCTGCTGTAGGTCGGAGTGGTGGGGGCAATCATCGTTCGTGCACTGAAACTCCTCGCCCATCTCGGCCAGTGCGCTTTCGATCGTCGGATATGCCGCTGTGTCCCAGCAGCCCGGGTAGTGGATCGCCGCCGCCAGACTACTGCCCAGGACTTTGCGGACGGCGGCCAATGCTCCGTTCCAGCCTTCGTTGTGGTGCTCGGTTGCAAGATAGGCTTCCGTGCCGCTCCTATGCGGGTTGTGATGTTTTTCGCTCAGCATTGCGCTTGTTCGCTGTGGTTTTCTTGAGGTCCGGCCGAACGGCTGGTCCCCATTCTGAAATGGGCTGTCAGGAGGCAAGGCACCGCAACCGTCCTCATGGACAAACAGCTCGTGAACGCCGCGCAGCGCGTCCATGACGCCTTTCGCATGCGCATCGGACAAGGCGATGGCGCCAGCTGGCGCCTCTTCCTCGGCTGCGCGCCTCTCGCGGTCCACAAGGTCCAGCATGGACAGGCGACGTATCACATCGTGGCCGTCAATCTGGCCGACGACCCTGATGGCGGCCAACATGTTGCGAAGGGTGGAGGGTTCACCGGCACCGGCACAGTCCGCGGGAACTGCTGCCGCGGGTGGCATGCTGGCTTGCGGGGCGTCGGCACGCCGCCATTTGTCGAACTCTCGAAGGAAGACCGTGTCGGCGAGCAGGCCAGCGATTGCGTTGGCAATCAGCCCGCGTTCCCGTGGAGTCGGGACATGGGACCCCAGCGTGCCGTGTAGCTGGTATCCGGACACAAACTGGTCGACCACCGCTTGCACCGGCGCGTACGCTGGTTCCTGTCGGTCAGCATCATCTACGGCGGTCACCGCATTCAGCGCGGAGTGGTAGCCGCAACGAAAGCCTGGCACAACGAGTGCGCCATCTGGCACGCATTCGACGCAAGCATGATCGAGGGTGCGGTCTCTGCTGAGCAGAATCCATTTCGCCATGGTGAGCGTGGCGTTCGCGCGGGCGCGGCCATCGGGACCGCATGCGACTGCAGGGCTGGAGGATGCGGAGGTGTTCATCGTCAATTGTGTGCGAGGCGGCTGGCCTCGGGTGGCAATGGATTCAGATCAGCGTAGCCAGCCCAGTACAAAGTCAAGGGATGGCACCAGCCGCTCGGTGGTCATGCCGTCGCGAGTTGCGCGTCAAGCGTGTCGAGTGCCGGAACAGGCAAACGTGGCGAGCCAGTGGTCGGCCCAGCGCGAGGGCGTTCGGTCGACGCGTCGAAGGCCGCCGATTTGTCGCGCGTCAGAAGCTCCCCCAAACGAGAGGGAAGTTCTGCCAACACGAACGCGCATAGGTTCGTGTCTTGATCATCCAATGCACTGGCCGCGCGGCGCCGACCGTCGGTGCCGGCGTTCGAGCGCCGGCAATGTCGATCCCCAGCGCCAGCCATCCGAGCCAGTAGCGGCTGCGCTTCGGAGGGAACCGGTGCGGCGCGATCCTGCACCACCTGGAGCACCCGCAGAAGGTCTGACGCTTGCTCACGTGCGCGTTCCAAGTCAGTGAGGTAGGCCCGCAGGTGGGCAATTTCAGCGTCGAATTCCTTCAATTCCTGGTAGCGGATCTGACTGAGATACGCCGTAAGCGCGTATTGGAGGATCGACAGCGACTCACGGGTTTGCTTGCGGGGAAACACCGCAAGGAATTTGCGCCCGCGGTGGAATTCCGCGATGACGTCGGAGGTCATGAATGCGGGGAGCCTGACCTGAAGCGAACGAACAACCGACCGAGAGACGGCCGGCACCAATATGCCGACCTGCGCGGCGAGATAGGCCGTGCGAATACGCTGCGCAGCACAGAGCTGTGAGTGCACCCGGTCGGCACGACGGCTCAGTGCCGACAGCGCCTTGGCCAGCGTGCTTTGCGCTGCGTCGATCAATTGCTCTGCCATTCCATCCTCCGATGTCGTGTACGCCCGGGAGTCAGTCGTTCAGGCCACCTGCAGGTCGCCGGCGGCCAGCGCTGGCACGCGTGTCACCATGAAGCGGCGCACCGCGCGCAACCCCTGAGCCGAGTAGAAGGCCTCATTGGCCACGGATATCGGAAGCGCAATTACGTAGCAGGGATTGCCGTTGGCAAACTGGATCTGGGTCGACCCGTTGGGCAGCGCCACGTTGTGCTCGCGCCCACGCAAAAAGACGACTGCCACGGTGGGTTTGCCGGGCTCCTGAAACAGTGCATAGGTGGGTTGAGTCGCCAGCACATCGGCCGGCAGGCCCGGCTCCTCGGGATCGCCTGGGAGGAAAACGCGCCGCTCGTCGGACCAGACGTAGATGCGAAGCGCGCCGGCGTGGCGCATGCCGTCGGGTGCCGCGCCGTTCCACCAATCGCATAGAACGCGCACGGCCGGGTCAGCCTCGTAGTCGCTGCCACGACTGGGCATCTCGCCGCCGGCGGCTGTGAGTGCCTTCACCAGTGCGTCATAGTCACCCGTGACCGTCTGGTTGTCGCAGGCCTGCTCGAGGTCAGCGCGCCGGCGCTTCTTGGCCAGTGAGACCGGAATGCCGTGGAAATCAGCCAGGCTCGTCAGGTTGATGCGCTCGACGATGGGCCGATCTGCATTCCAGATGCCGGACAGCCATTCGTCCGTGCGATACAGCAAAACGAATTTTTGGCCTGCATCCGTTTGCGGAGTGGCCGCGAGCGCCTGTTCGAGGTCGCTTGCCGCAATCTCTGACTCCTTGAACCAGCCCAGGAACGCATCGTCGGGCTGCATGAGCATCAAGAGATCCAGGATCAGCCCTACCTCTTCCGGGTCGCAATAGAGCGACGCAAAACGAAGAGCATTGCTTTCGAGGTTGGGCGAGCGCATGACGACCCCGTACACGCTCTTGTCGTCCCGCTCGCTCAGCACCAGCACCGGCCAGTTCGAGAGGCTGTCCTTGGCAGTCAGGCCCCACTTGACCGGCCAGCTGTCCTTGAGCACGTCGTGCTCTGCAAGGTGCAATTCGGCGGACCGGAAAGGCGATTGGGCCAGCAGCTCGCGCACGATGTCGTCGGGCTCGGCAGCGAACGTGCCGGTAATCGGAACCGGGCGCGCCAATGCATAGTGGACCGTCGCGCTTTTGACATCGCTGTCGTTCGGAACAACGGCCACGTAACGGAACAGGCGTGCGGTGCCGGTCACCCTGTCATGCTGGTCAAACAGCCAATCACGAATTGCCAAGCATTGCGTGTCTTGCATGGGGGGTTCCTTGTTGACGATGTTACCGGTCATCGCCGGCGACTTGAGTGAGCTGAGCGGGGCGCCTGGTTGCATGCGTGCGCCATCGGCAGAGCGGTTCAGTGGAGTCTTCATCACCGGTCTCGATGTGTCGGCGGGAGGCGGGTGTCCGCTACGGGGTGTTTGTTCGGGTTCCATTCGACCAACCGGATACCGTTGGTCGCGTAGTACTCGCGCTTTTCCTGCATCCGCCGGTCGTACTCGCGGTTGCCGGTCATGCCGAGCACTTCGATAACGGTGCGCTGGTCGACATCCTTTAACTCGAAGTCCGGGTGGACTGCGGCGGCGCCCACATGGCGCAGTGGCTTCTCGAACCTGCGCTGCAGGCGAATCAGGTGGTCGGCCATGACTGCCTCGTGCGACGAGTCGCATGGCAGGAAGGACGAGTTGGTCAACATGGCTGCCATGTCGGCGACGTGCAAGTAGCCATTGGCGGTCTTCTCGACGGCCAGGACCGCCACGCTCCGCAAATCCTTGCGGCCGAGACCGGCCAGCGCAGTCGCGTAGGAGCGTGAGACCTTCTGAAACAGCGCATTGGACATGAAATACCGCTGGTGGCTTTGGCGCAGCACCAGCATGCCGCCGTGAGCGCTCGGTTTGAACTCGCCGACCTCGCCGATGATCAGCCCCCGGTGCGTCGTGGTGCCAGCAGTGGTCAGCCGCGCGACGAATGCATCGAACTCGGCAAGGATCTCGGCCTTATGTTCCGGGTCCCACCTGCGCATGATGTGCAGCACATCGGCTGCCGGGCGGCCGTTGATTTTCGCGTCGGCGAACTCGGCACTGAGCATGGACCAGCATGCATTCCAACCGCGGTATCCCTGATCGGCCCACGCGTGCAATCCAGCCGCCTCCCAGGCGTATTCGAGAAATGCGAGGAGAGGTGCCGATCGGCGATGCGCTCGCGGCGCACTGGAGGCCTGGGGTGATCGCGGGCCAGGCTGGCCGGTGCCGGGCTGTGTAACCTCCAAGGACAGATCAAGCTGAATGAGGTGCTTGCCGTTCCGGGTTTGGAATGGGCCCTTGGTTCTTGCCGTCGCCGTGGCGTGGCCTTTGCGTTCCTGAAACGGGCACCCCTGACGATGCTTGTAGTTGGCATCTGGCCAGCGCGCCAGGATGAACGCCGACCGGAGGCGCCGGATGACGAGCTTCGGCCGAGGGGCATGCTCTGTGCAGCCGCACTCGGCGAACCCTTGAATTCGCTTGGCGCGCTCGAGCTGGGTTGTGTAGCGGCCCGGGTTCTCCAGCACCTCAGCAAGGTCGAAGTCGGACGGGCCGATCCGGATCTTGATCATGGTGTGCCCCTTTACACCCCGGCATCCCGGAACATTCTGTGCATGTCAACTTGGATGGCAGTGATGTCCAGGTTGCGCTTGGCGCGCGTGAGTGCGACATAGAGGAGGCGCTTCTCTTCCGTGTCCATCGTGTACTTGCCGTCGTCGTCCGTCTTGAACCTGAAGTCGCCGGCAATGCGGACCGAGTCGTACTCAAGGCCCTTGACCTGATGGATGGTCGAGACCACGTAATCGGCTTCGGACTCTGGGCTGACAGTGCTAAGCAGCTGGCGGACGTAGGGGATGCCTTCATCGTCGATCAGCTTGACGAACGGCTTCAGGTCTCGCCCGGCAAACGAGTCGGCGTAGTCCTGCACCTCCGACCAGTTGGCGAACAGGGATAGCGCGGTCGGATAGTCGGTCCGCTGGCCGCACATCAGCCGTTCGGCGCCGTCCAGGAAGGCCATGATGTCGCGGATATTGGCGCGGATCGCGACCTTTTCGCCGCGTTGGAGACCATCGGCGACATAGGACAGCACCGTTGCATTCTTGCGGCAAAGCACGGCGTTGACCTTCAGCTCGCTCGGCGAGATGTCCTTGTGGATACGCGATGCAATGCTGGCCTGGCCCCTGACGGGCACTTCCTCGTCCATCGTGCGCAGGATGCGGGTCGCCAGCGCAGCGATCGGCTCGCCAAAGCGGAAGGACAGCGTCAGCGCACGCTTCTGCGCCTTGATGTGGTCCATCGCGTTGACGGCACCGCGCCACTCGTAGATCTGTTGGTACGGGTCGCCGACATAGATCACCTGGGCCGATTGGCGTCGAAGCACCGAAAGCATCAGGCCGTTTGCGTCTTGCGACTCATCGAATAGGATGTAGTCGGCAGGGATGGTCGGCCGGCTCAACTGCCACAGCTTGACGTACACGTCGTGGGAGATAGCGCCCGGGGATTGGGGGTTTTGTGATTCCTCCCAGAGCTTGACGACCGAAGGCAGCAGCGCATGGCGTAGCGCTTCAGCCGCTTGCTCGGTGATCAGCGGATCGACCGGGATGTGCCAATCGAGCGGCGTCGGCTTGGCAGAGCCACAGAACCTGGCCAAGCCGTCTCGCACCATCCGGCCAAGCTTGGCGGAGGTCAGTTCAAGGTTCTTCCCGATCGTTGTCGGGACCTTGATAGGCTGTAGGCCGAATCGCTCTGCGAGGAGGTAGTTGGGCTCCAACGGATTACGGAGCTTCCGGGTGATGTCGGCCGATACGGATCTGTATGCCTGGGAGTTGACCGTTCCGCACCGCACGGACAAAGGGAACTTGCGCTTGGCCTCCTCCGCAATGAGGCGATTGAAGGCCAAATAGACACCACGAGCCCGCCCTTTGGCGGTCGAGACGAGGCCTAGGGTGGAGGTCTTGCCGGCGCCCGCACGAGCGTCAACCTTCAACGGTTCGCCATCCAAGGACGCATCAACGACAGCGGTTTGCTCTTCGGTAGGCTGCATGTCAGGCGAGGGTCAGTTGTGTGTCAACGAGAGACGCGCGAAACGCCGCATCCCTCTCCCGGATCGCCGCACGGCGGCGCTCGCCCTCGCCGGTTTGCTGCTCAACTACATAGATGAAGTTGTTGGGAGTGGTGGGGCCACGCCATGCTCGCCACGCTTCCTGGATGTGGGCACGAACGGCCGCCGGTTGGGCGAAGTACATGCTGCGACCTTTGCGCCAGTGTTTGGCCTGGAGCGCGCGCATACGCAGCTCCAGACTGTCGGAACGACGCTGGCGCAGGGCGATTTCGTCAGCGACGGTGCGTTGTGACTCGGCTATGTGCTCGGGAAACAGGGGATAGCGCGCACGCTCGCGGGCCTGCTTGCGAGCGAAAGCGGCCTCGCGGCGCGAGGTAAAATCGATCGGGTAGTAACGGAGATAACGTGTGAAGCGCATGTCGGAAAACCATCGGGATATGGTTCCAAGTTACCGGCATGGCTGCGAAGTCAATGGCGCCGGTTGAGCGAACTGGCCGGTACGATTTTGGGGCGGGCAACGACGATCGAATCAAGCAAAAGCTCGATATTCGCGTGGGCTTTCGCCGCATTCCCACACCACAGCACACGACATGCGAGAAGTTGAAATAGGCGGCCGCCCAAAGGCCGAACCCTGCTCCCAGTTTGGGGAGGCTGAAGACCAGGCACTGGCCAGCATTGAGGCGCAGGCCTTCGCGCGCATGCTGGATCGCGTCTTCTGGTTCCCGGAGCCGCATGTGCTGCGGTTCGAGGCGCGCGTGCATTCGGATTCGCAAGGCATACACCACACTGTGGTGGGGGTTGTTGGGCACGGCGGCGAAGCGTGGTTCAGCGAGGACCTCATTCCAGCTCGTTGGGACTATGTGGCGTTCAAGGAGATTGGCTGGAGCGTCTCCAAGCTACTACGCAACAAGCTCATCGCTGACGGCGTGCTTCGTGAGGACGCACCGGGCCTGCTGGCGGGGTTGATGCCAGACTTCTCAGGGATGCAAGAACCAGAGGAGAAGGACCACTATCGCTGGGCCGTCGTCAATCGCTTGCGGAGCGCTGCAATGACGCGGCCGATGCCAGGAAGGTGGTAGCGGGCTGGGCGCGCGTGCGCGCAGCTGCTGGAAAATGCAGAGCAACTGCGATATTCTGAAACGGTTTGCCGCGTCTACGACGCATCGATTTTGACCGCCATCTGGGCGGCCTACATCTTGTTTCCCCCACAGCTGTAGGGTCCGGTTTCATCTCCGACACTGCACGTGTCGGCCTATCGTTCGCATTCTGCGGCCGGTCTTTCCCTTGAACACCTGAGCGAACTTCGCTACGTCGCGGTGTGCCTACGCACGCCGATTCGTTAGCGCTGGTCGGTCAGGTCGTTCCATCTTCTTCCCCGCTGGGAGCCGTCCCAGCAGGGACGTCTCTCGTCCATTTTCTGGAGACGTTCCATGTTCAACGCCGTTATTCAGCGTTTCAAAGAAGCACAGCTCAAAGCCTTCGAAAGCTACCTGGTGGTGGCTCGTTTCGAACAGGAGGCCTTGCCAATCCTCGATCCATCGTTGCGTGCAACGCGGATCAGGAAAGAAGCTGAGGTAACACACGAGTTCGAGCTGTTCTGTGTGCGAATTGCACGTGCTGTTGTGGAGACTGTGCGCAGCAATGCTTCGACTAGTGTGGCATCGACTATCGATGTGGAATCGGAACTCCGGGTCGCTGAAGCCGACATCAAAGCCGCTCTGGCTATTGGCGCGGTCCCCGACATGGATGCCTTTTGCGCATCGCTGAACCAGCGCTTCAATGTGCGAGTTGGGGCTCTGCAATGAGCAGGGCAGCACAACGCCGGCACCTGGAGACCGCCGACGAACACCAAAAGGCCTTGGTCGATTTGATCAAGGCCTTCGGGTACCGTCACCGCGCAAGCGATGTGTTCTCCGACTTCGTTGAGATGTCCGCACTGAGCCTCAGCAATGCGGTCGATCTCGCTCAGCGAGACGGCCGAGAGGCTCGGTACATGGAGATCGTCAAGAAGTACACCAAAGAAGAAGTGGACCAGTTCCCGAAGATGCTTGGCCACCTCGTGCTCACTTACGAGCGCCGGATGACTGATGTCCTTCCCGGGTCGCCGGCGCCGGTCAGAGTCGCCGGTGGCTTTGGCGATGTGCTTGGTCACACCTACATGCTGCTTGAGCTGGGCAACGATAGGGCGGGGCAGTTTTTCACGCCCTATTCGGTATCCAGCATGATGGCTGCGATGCAGGTCAATGACCATGATCCGGACGTCGCGGAACATGGCTTCATCACCGTGATGGAGCCAACCTGCGGCGCTGGTGGCATGGTGATCGCAATGGCGGAGGCTATGCATCAGGCGGGCCACAACTACCAGACGGCCATGCATGCAACGTGCATCGATATCGATCCACGGTGCGTACACATGACGTATGTGCAGCTGGCCTTGCTCCATATCCCTGCGGTTGTCATCCTTGGCAACTCATTGATGCTTGAGGAGCGCGAGGTTTGGTACACACCAGCGCACGTGCTTGGCGGGTGGAACCGGAAACTGGCTGCGCGTGAGCGTAGCCAGGAAACCTCCCCGCCCGTTGATTCCGAACGCAATTTCGTGCCCGCAGAAATGGGTACGGTCCTGTCGATTCTGGAGGCGATTGAACCGCCGCAAGCGCCGGCCATCATTGAAGCGGTGCCGCAACAGCACGCTGAAATTGCCCGGCAACGTGAGCAATTGTCGTTGTTCTAGGTTGGCCACTGGCCGGCCTCGCGCAAGAGCGGGTCCCCATCTGCGGAGGGGGATCCGCTGTCTGGCACCGCAGACGTGTTTCCGGTATTCTCAAAGCTCACTCCGCGTCTTTGACGCATCGATCTCCTGATCGCAGGACGCGCAGCGTCTCGCGGTTGTCCGAGGGCCAGCGGTTCGGTGGCCCTCGCTTTCATTTTCCATCCCATCGGGAACCTGTTCCCGGTGCGGCAACGGGTTCCCCTTTTCCATCCCTGGAGAACCCACAAATGCAAGAAAACCAACAGAGCGTCACCGTCAAACTCGGCCAAATCCGGCCGGGCAAGAACCCCCGGAAGTACTTCGATCCCGCGAAAATGGCGGAGATCACGGAGTCCATCCGTGAGGATGGCGTAATTCAACCTGTACTGGTGCGCCCTCTTGAGGACGGCACCTACGAACTGGTCGCTGGCGAGCGCCGGTACCGTGGGGCGAAAGCTGCCTGCGGTGACGATTACGACATGCCCGTTGTCATCCGTGAGATGACGGAAGGGGAAGCGCGCCGGCTGGCGCTCATCGAGAACGTTCAGCGCGCCGACATGGCGCCGTCTGAAGAAGCCGTTGCGGCCGCGGACATCGTTGGGGACCTGAAAGGTGACCGCGATGAAGCTGCCCGCCAACTCGGCTGGCCGCGATCGACCCTCGACCGCCGGCTGGCGCTAATGAACTGCAGTCCTGCGGTGCTGGACGCGCTGAACACGCGTTCCATCCAGCTTGGGCATGCCGAGCTGCTTGCGACCCTGACGAAGGAAAAGCAGGACCTGTTCTTGCCGATCATTCTGCAAGAGAAAAAGACGGTGGCGGACCTCAAGAAGGCCATCGAACAAGCTGCCTGCAACCTGAAGGACGCGATCTTCGACAAGAGCGAGTGTGCGACATGCGCGCACAACTCGGAATTGCAGTCGGTGATGTTTTCCGAGGCGATTTCCTCCGGTAGCTGTACCAACCCGACCTGCTACAAGGGCAAGACCGAGACGCAGCTGGAAGGTATCTCGTACGGCCTGAAGGACGAATACCCGGTTATCCGTATCGTCCGCGCTGGCGACAACCACACGCGCGTGCAATTGCAGGTGGAGGGACCGACGGGAGTCGGTGCCGAACAGGCGAAAGCATGTCACGGCTGCCAGAATTTCGGCGCCGCGGTGAGTGGTCTGCCGGACAGCCTGGGCAAGGTCTTCCGTGGTCAGTGTTTTGATCCGTCCTGCAATGCCAAGAAGGTTGCAGCGAGGATCAAGGCCGAGCGCGCTGAAGCGCCGTCTACTGTTAAGGGCCCCAAAGCCGCGCCGGCCAAGGAGGGCGCGGACAAGGGCGGAAAGGCCGAACACGCGGCCACGTCGATTGCCGAGTCGGACAAGGTGAAGACCTACCGACAAGGGGTGTGGCGCAAGGCGCTACGCCGGGAGGTGGCGGCCAACGAAGCAACGGCCAACCACTATCTCCTCGCACTTTCGCTGTCCGGTCATGCACGCACCATCACCAGCGACAAGATGGGGACGCTCTTTGAACGGATCGCGGACGAGACCAGCTCTCCCACCGATCTCTCGAAGAACCTTATCTCTGTGGCCGGCCTGGCTACTGACAAGCGGCTCAATCTGACGATCTCGCTCGCGCTTGCCGCGATCGAAGGAATCGATGTGCCTGTCTTGACGTCGCTCTGCAAGTACCACGCGCTCGACCTGACCAAGCACTGGAACCTTCAGAAATCCAAGGATTTTCTGGAACTCCTGACCAAATCGGAGTTGAAGGCTCTCGCCGACGAGCTGGGCATGCGCAACGCGCTCGGCGATCGCTTTTCCAAGCTGTTCAACCAATCGAAGCTCGAAGTCATTGAGGCCCTCCTCAAGGTAGACGGGTTTGACTACACGGGCAAGGTGCCCAAGGTCTTGAAGTTCTGACCACGCCTCGCTTCCCCATCCCATTCATTTTCAAGGAAATCCCTATGTTTCAAGAACTGGTGCCGCTCGTGAAGGCGAGCGACAAGGTTGTTATCACCCTTTCAATGCAGGGTGACGAGATGACCGTGGTCGTCGCGCCGACCGTCAGCAAGCCGGACGACGCAGCCCTGGTTGCGCCGATTGCTCTGACGGCCACGCCGGCGGAGTTGGATGCTGAGTTTGCCAATGCGATCGGTGGTGTGACGCAGGCCCGCCAGGGTCTCGCCGAACAGGTCGAGTCCACGAAGGCGGTGATTCAAGCGGCTACCGCTGCTCAGTCGAACAAGGCGACCAAGGCCCTCGCGACATCCAATCGCGCCAATCCGAAGTTGCCGGCGCCCAAGTCGAAAGGCATGGACGACGACGATGACGATGGTGTGGTCGATGTTGAGGTCACTGAAACGACGTCCGGTAGCACGAGTTCGTCAGCTAAAGATGCGCAAGGCGACAAAAAATCGTCTGGCACCTCCCTCGCTGATCTGCTCGGTTAAGGAGAAGCCATGGCTATCACCATCAACACGGTCAAGCGCGAGTTTTCCTACAACGGCATGACGCTTGCCGATCCGGGAACGCAGTTCACTCCGGACCAAGTGCGCGACATGTACACCGCCCAGTATCCCGAACTCACCACGGCAGCCGTGGAGGGTCCGGAGTACAAGGGGGAAAACGCTGTGTACAAGTTCGTGCGTGCCGCGGGCGCAAAGGGCAACCATGCGTAAGCGCGATCTGATGAATGCGTTGGCCGATCCGGTCAGCATCAATGGAACTGAGAAACCGCCCGATAGGGCGGTTTTTCTACATGATGAGGAGGTGGAATCGTGTTGTTCGATTCTTGCCAAGGTTTATCAGGCTTCAGTGAAAGCCTCACCGGCGGGGCGGCATGTCGATTCGATTCCCCTGCCGGACATAGAGCTGCCGATGGTTTTCTAACACTCCCGGCCATTTCACAATGCGTTCCAGCGATTGCACGCCTTCGGCATACCGACGAGGGAGACCTTACCGGTCTGATACGGGCGCATTTCGAGGCTGGTCCGCTCTCGCCGCGCGACG
Source organism: Ralstonia sp. AU12-08 (assembly GCF_000442475.1). Taxonomy (NCBI): domain Bacteria; kingdom Pseudomonadati; phylum Pseudomonadota; class Betaproteobacteria; order Burkholderiales; family Burkholderiaceae; genus Ralstonia; species Ralstonia sp. AU12-08. Next base: position 86,054 of record NZ_ASZV01000049.1, read on the forward strand.
CTCGCTCCAGCGGCAATGCTGGTGACATGTTCGCAGAGGCGATGTTCGCGTGGCTGCGGCGACGCACACCGACGTGCAAGCGGCTTCTGTTTGGGTTCGCTTTGCTCGACCAGGCGGCAGCACGCGATCAGGTCGATCAGTTTGGATGGGAGACGGACCTCTCGGCGCCGTTGTACTTGGCGATCGAGTTGCCTCATGAGCAGATCTTCGAGATTGGCGCACGGATGCACCCACTGCAGCGCGCCCACCCCGGGCTCTTGTGCTCTGTGATGGCGCTGATCAACGAAGCGTCCTGCAACTCGCTCTTCTTGCGCACACCGAGTTACTTCCTGGAGATGTTCGCCAGGTGGTGGTGGGATTGGGATGAGGGTGTGTCCGACGAGAACGCGAGGGAGAGTCTTGCTGATCGCCTTGGGGCTGACAGTGAGGACATCGAGCGCTACCTGCCTTCCAATGTTCGTCCGGTCCTGGCGCCGGAAGAAATGTTCCCCGAGCGCGGCAAGCGCAAGGGCCGGAAAGGCCCTCGGCGGTCCGTTCTCAAGAGGTCGGAGGTGCTGGAGCTGGCGCGTTCGTCAAGTCGCTGGATTCAGCGGGTATGCCGCGCGATGCTGCAGCTGGAAGATGCACTGCAGCGCGCCAAGGGCTCGAAGCTCTTCGAACATTCGCAATGGGCCGAACCTGCATATTCGGCCGCTTCCATTGCGGTGTTTTCCGAAGAGTGGATCGGCGAACTGCTGGATGACCATTTCGAATGCATTAGCAATAGCGGAGAGGCGACGATGTACCAGGTGCTGATTCCGCTGGCGAGCGACCCGCAACAGGTGCCCAAGCAGTATGAGGACCTGTCGCGCATGTTCGAGATCGTAAAGGCTCTCGACCAATTACTGACCATCATTTCACGATAGGAGGCCCCATGGCCAAGATCTTGACCGCCAGTCGGTCTCATGACGTGGCCCTGCAAGGGGCCATTTTGCTGTATGGGCCGGCCGAGGGGCAGTTCACATACTCGACGGCACACCGCATCACTCACGAGGCGGGGACTCGAAAGCCTGCAATCGGCCCGGGTGTTCCGCTCAATCGGCGAGCACTCATTCACGCTGTGACCCAGGTTGCTTTGTCAGCGTTGCCGAAGGGCGAGTTCCTGACGCCGAACGTACTGTCCGTGAGCACGCGCGCCGTAACGTGGTGGTGCCCGCCGGCGATTCGCCGGGTGTTCTTTCAATGCAAAGAATTGGGTACGCGCAGTGCGGTAGTGCCGCACCCGGGCTTGGTGTTCCAGGCGGCCAATGACGGGTTCAGCGTGTTTGCCTTGATGGAGGACGTCAGGCCGACGCCGGAATCCATGCTGCACGAGCCGCCGTACTTCAATACGTGGGACGTGGGAAGGATTTGCATCGGCTCTGCGCAGGTTCCGAAGCAGATCGATGTCGCTTCGATTGCCGGTTGGGAAGAAGCCTTCTTCTCGTCGGCCTTCACGCATCCAAACCGCGGCGCCCAACGCGTCAAGTTCGAAAGAGGTGTGTACGCCTTCTGGAAGGAGATGCTCGATGGCAACTTTGCCGAGTACCCGAAGGAAGTGCTCATTCCGTTGAAGAAATCGCTCGGTGATCTCATCGCCGGCAAAGTTGGAGGTTGAAATGCATCCGATGGACATGACGCTGCAAGCGTCTTTCCCGACGATCATGGTGCCGAAATTCGGTAGCCTGACACCATTGTCTGGTAGTGGTGAACGCCTGCTGGTGGGAACCAACGGCGTGTTCCTCGAAGTGGTTCGCCCGTGGCTGCGGGTAGTTCGCAAGATCGCAAGCTACGAAGTCGAAACTGCCGTCCCCTACGGGACTGTCAATGAGGAGACCGAGTTGCCATGCGGTCAACTTCCAGCTGAACTGGTTGGCCAGTTTGGCGAGATGGCGCGTGCGTCGATGCCGAACGAAACCGGTGCTTGGATCGTCTGGAATGGCGTCTCGTGCGAGTTCCGGCTCGTCCCTGTCGCAATCTTGGATCACGGCTCCGGACATCTGCGTTACGACCGGCCGGTGCTGCAGGAAAACGAGCACTTGGTCATGGACTGCCATTCCCATGGCACGTTTGAAGCCTTCTTCTCGGGAACCGACAATCAGGACGACAGGCACGACGTGAAATTTGCGTTCGTGCTGGGCAACTGCGCAAGCATTCGCCCGTCCATGGCGTTAAGGTTGTGCGTCAAGGGCATCTTCGAACGTGTCCACGACATACCGGCCGCCTGGAGGCAGAAGTTCGGCATTCGGGAGGTTGTGTGACCAAAATGACGCATAGCATCCCTCGCGCGATGACAGAGCGGGCATGGCGCATTGCTGTAGTAGGCGCCGGCGGAACGGGGAGTGCGGTTATCCCAAGTCTGGCGCGGCTCCATCACGCCATGCTCGAACTTGGCCATCCCGGTGGTATCGACTGTGTCGTCTATGACGATGACACGGTCAGTGAGAGCAACGTCGGCCGCCAGGGCTTCTATCCAGCGGATGTCGGTCGGCACAAGGCTGCTCTTCTGGTCAATCGGTTGAATGTGCTCATGGGCACCAACTGGCAGGCGGAAGTGCAGCGTATCAATGCCAATGATCGGTTCTGCTGTGATTTGGTCGTTGGATGTGTGGATACGAGGGCGGCGCGAAAGGCCATCCTCAAGGCCATGCAACGCGGCACGGGCGGCTACTATCTCGATTGCGGCAATGAGACCGATCGTGGTCAAGTCATCCTTGGCCAAGTTCGCGGCCGGGCTGAACATCGCCTACCTCACGTCGGCGACCTGTTTCCTGAGCTGATTGATCCGAAGCGCGATGCAAAGGACACGGCGCCGTCTTGTTCGATGGAGGATGCGCTGCGCAAGCAGTCGCTGGTCATCAACCAGGCGATTGCAGTGCAAGCCTTCAATTTGCTTTGGACATTGTTCCGCACCGGGACGCTGCAGTACAGCGGTGTGTTTGTAAATCTCGAAGCGGGGCGCACGAGTCCGCTCCCGGTAGACCCGGAGGCATGGGCGCGATTCGGGTACGTGCCGAGTATGCGCAAGGCGCAGAAGCCGCCGCGAATTGCTGCTTGATTGAACATGGCCATCCTCCGAAGGATGGCCTTTTTTCTTTCTGAGCGGCATTGAGAGTCGACCGGGATGTTGTGCTGCAGCCGCTGCGCGAGGTTGCCTAGGAGTGCGCAGAACGTGCCTCTGGTGCGTGTTCCTTTGCATCGAATATCCTGCCTTCTTATCTCGCGCTTCTCGCGCATCGATTCCGCGCCACACGGTGCTACCAACAGGCCTTGCCACGTTCTTCGGGGCATCTTGGCTTTCATCCCACCGGGAACTCATTCCCGGTGCGGGCATGGGTTGCCTCGCATTGACGCCGAGATAGAGCGCACCAACGCGGAGCTGGATGCGCACATTGCCCAGTCCACGGCTTCCGCCGAGCAGAGCGCGGATCTGCTCGCCCTGCTTGGGCAGGTGAAAGCCAAGAAGGTGCCGTTGCCCGCCCAGGCAGAGGCACAGATCAGGAAGATTGCCGATGTTGCTCGCGAGAGGACAGCATTGAATTCTCGTCGTCAGCAGACCAGTTCAATGCCTTCCAGACAGCAGTTCGTCGGAAGCGACAAGCTGTCCAGCGACAGCGATGATTTTGATCTCTGGCTGTACATGGCGACAGATGTTCCGACCAGCCTGAGAACGCTGCTACTCAGTGCGCTCAACTCGTATCATCATGGCATGCCGACTGATTCACATGGACAATTCTCGGGCGCTGGGACGTCCGGGAACTGGGGCGATGACGCTCCGGATCAGAGAGCCTCGGATGCTGCTGCAGCTGCCATGGGGCTCGAAGCGCTGGCTATCTCGACAGATGACAGTCTCGGGCGCTACTCCTGACACGTTCGAAATCTTGAGCAAGCGGGGACGCGAGATGATCGAAGAGGCGAAGAGCGAGAACGCACCGAGCTTCTTCCTGCCGCCTGGGGGGAGCAGCTACTGCCGGACGCGTCCTCGGTGAAGTGCTCGCAGTGCCAGTGTTCGGATAGTGGGCCGGCCAAGCCCATACCCGATGCCAGCCATTGAATCCGAAGAAAGGCGGCAGAAAAAACAGGGCTCTTGTCGATCATTCTGTTCTGCGCGACAGACATAATCGTGTTGCGGCGGTGCCAAGGTTTGCGCGCACAACGCCGTTGCCCCCAAAGGGTTTGCAACTCCTGACCAGGAACATGTTCCTGGCAGTGCAGAACACACAAGAACCTGGATTTCTCTATGGATTACCTCCTCGGTCATATTTGGCAGATTGTGGGTGCAATCGCAGTGATCAGTATCGCAGCAGCCTACCGCCAAGTGCTCTGGCTGTTTGGCGTCATCATCGTCCCCGATGACAGCATTGGCGTCGTGACGAAGAAATTCGTTCTCTTCGGCTCAAACCGCAGTCTCCCCGACGGGCGCATCTTGGCGCTGACCGGCGAAGCTGGTTACCAGGCGGACACGCTCGCCCCGGGCCTCCATTGGGCGCTCTGGCCGTGGCAGTACGCAGTTGAGCTGAAGAAGTTCGTGACGATCCCGGTGGGGAAGGTTGGGGTCGTCGAAGCCTGTGACGGCCATCCTCTGCCGAGCGGCCGCATTCTTGCGAAACGCATCAACTGCGACATGTTTCAGGACGCGCGGCAGTTCCTCGAGGGAGATGGCCAACGTGGCCCGCAGATCGATGTAATTCCGCCGGGCACGTATCGGGTCAATCCCCTGCTGTTCAAGGTCACGCTCGCGGATACCATCACGATCCCGCCCAGCCAGATCGGCGTCGTGGAAGCCCGTGACGGCTCACCGTTGCCGGCGGGCCGCGTAATCGCCAAGCAGGTAGTGTGTGACTCCTACCAGGATGGCGCTTCGTTCCTGGAAAACGGTGGTGAGCGTGGGCCGCAGAGTGGCATCATCGCCCCGGGTTCCTATCGCATCAACCCGGTACTCTTCGATGTCAATGTGGCCGAAGTGGTGGACATTCCCGACAACAAAGTCGGCATCGTGACTACGCGCGAAGGCAAGCCCTTGGGGCGGGGCGAAATCGCTGGCCCGGAAGTGCCTGACCACAACATGTTCCAGAATCCGCAGGCGTTCATCCAGAACGGGGGCTGCAAGGGTTTGCAGGAACAGGTGCTCCTCGCCGGCCGCTACTTCATCAACCCGCGCTTCGCCACCGTTGACGTCGTCGATATGACCGAGGTACCGATTGCCCACGTCGGCGTGGTGATCGCCTATGTCGGCAACGAGGGACGGGACGTTTCCGGCGATTCCTTCAAGCATGCCAACCTCGTCTCGCGTGGTGAGAAGGGAGTATGGGCCGAGCCGCTCGATCCGGGCAAGTATCCGATCAATCCCTACACCCACAAGATCCGCAATGTGCCGACCGCAAACGTCGTGCTGAACTGGGCGGCAGGGAAATCGGAGGCCCACAAGCTCGACGCCAATCTGTCGACCATCACGGTACGCTCGGCAGATGGCTTCAAGTTCAACCTCGATGTCAGCCAGATCATCCACATTCCGCGCAACGATGCTCCGAAGGTCATTGCCCGATTCGGTGATATGTCCGCGCTGGTGACGCAGGTCCTTGAACCGACCATTGGCAACTACTTCCGTAACAGCGCCCAGGCCTCCGACATCATCGACTTCCTGCGTGAGCGGTCGAAGCGTCAGGACGACGCCCGAAAGGCCATCGGTGACGCGCTGGCTGAGTACAACGTCGGCGCGGTTGACACGCTGATCGGCGACATCGTGCCACCCGAGCAGCTGATGCAGACCCTGACCGACCGGAAGCAGGCCGAGCAGGAGAGAGTCACGTTCGAAACCCAGAAGCAAGCCCAAGCCGTCCGTCAGGAGCTGGAGCAAGCGACGGCCCTGGCCAATACCCAGGCGAAGGTGGTCGACGCAGAGCGTCAGGTGTCCATCTCGGAGTTCAACGCTCGGGCGGCGGTGAAGCAGGCCGAGGGTGAAGCGCAAGCTAAGACGATCAACGCGGAAGCGGACGCCAAGGTGGTCAGGCTGGTGGGTGAAGCGGAGGCCGCGAAGGTCGAGGCCATCGGTACCGCGGAGGCCAGCGTCATCAAGCAGAAGATCGACTCGATGGAGAGCGGCAACTACGCCGTCGTCCAGGTCGCGGAGGCGCTTGCCGGCTCCGGGATGAAGCTGGTGCCGGATGTCGTTGCAACCGGCGGCAGCGGTAGTGGTGGCGGTACTCTCGTGGAAGTGCTGCTGGCCAATCTGATTCGCGATGGCATGCACAAGGGAAGTGGTCTGCCCTTGAATGGCGAGTCAGCGGTCAAGCCCGAAGCCCTCCCGGCCCCCTAAGCCAGCGCGATGAACGCGGGGAGACATAACATCGGGACGGAGCATTGGCGTGGTGCCGGGGCGCCTTTTCTGCGTCAGCGCGCGAAGCGGGGATTGGGCCGACTGTTACTGACGGCCCTGATGTCAGCTCCAAGCGTTGCGCTCGTGTTGGCGGATCAACTGGTTTCGGCCACGCACGAACTGGAGCTGGTGCTCTTCAATACGCTGCTTGCCAGCACGCCGGGCCCGATCGCGGAGGAGGTCTATCGAGCGATCGCCGGTGCCGAGAGCACCATTCGCGTGCTGCAGCGGTCGATGTTTGCGGCTCTTGTCGTGGCCACAGGCTTGGGGGCGGTGGGTGTCTTCCAGGTCTGGCGCGGTCCTCGCAAGCGAGCAGATGAGCCTCGCCGTGCTTAAGCTCCCGGTGATGGCGGCGCCGTGTCGAGTTGAGGTCGTGGGCGTGCCACCAGTGCGCCCACGGCCTTTGCCGTGCGAAGTCGCGCGTCTGCGTTGTGAGAGCGTACGAACGACCATTCGGAATGTCTGGTGCACACAATGAACCCCGAACCCAAGCCCAAAAAGCCACTCAGGTGGCGGATTCTCGCCCTCATGGTGCAATGCGCCGCCGTGGCGATCGCACTGAATGCGGTGCTGGTGCTATTTGGCGTCATCTCGAATCCCGCAGAGCAACGCCGCGAAGTTGATGCCGTGACGTACCGCATCCTGGCGGACGGCTATACGGCGGGCTCACCCGTGTACCGCGCAGCCGTTCGTGATGCGGTGAAAGAGCGTGGGGCGATCATGCTCGCTGATCGGGAGCGGCTGATGGGCATGTGGGCCAAGGCCGCGCCGGTTGGATATGGCGTGCCCGCTGCTATTGGGCCGCGCGAAACCGAGCGAGCGCGCCTTCTGCGCCTTGTGAAAGGCGAATCAAACTAACACTGCCAACAGTTTGCGACTACGTAGACCGGCTAGGAACTTCTTTCGGCGTGTGTGCGCTTCGCGCGTCGGCTACGCAGGTAGAAGGAAAGGGTGAATAAAACAAGGGCGCAGGCTATGCCAACAACACTACTTGGCCAAATCGGATTGGCACTCATCGGAGTGCTCTTCATGTCGGCTTTCAGCCTGGGGGTGATTGCACCATTCAATCGATCGGTTTCATTCGGCGTGATCGCCCTGTGCATTGCGGCGGCAGTCGCATCGTTCGTCATACCGGGATAGGAAAAACGCCGGCTGCGCCGGTAGAAGGAAACAGACCATGTCAATTGCGAACAACAGTACCGATCCGCAGCACCTGCTGGGGCACCTGGCCAGCCAGCCTGTCGCAGCACCGTTCAAAGTGGATTTGTCGAAGCCGACCGACTTGGTTGAAGCGATGTTCGGGCCAGGCGCCAAGATCGTGCATCCGTGCGATGCATTTGCGCGCCGGGCAGGGTGTGCGGACTGGGCGTCTGCGGTGCAGGCGATGAAGGCAGGCAAGGTGCTGGTCGCGCAGGGCCCCAAGGTTGGAAAGTCGATGATGGACCTGATGATGTTCATTGAACAGGTTCGTTCCGAAGGACTCCATTCCTACGCAGACGACCTTGGCCGGATCTGGCTGGGGCTGAAAGAGAACTTTCCGCAGTCCGTGCTCGACCGGCAAGAGCAGGAACAGCATCTGCGTGACCTTCTCATTGGGCGGTAGAAAGAAACATGCCGAGTCGCCGGCCGCCACACTGGGACGAACCACTCTCGCCGCTGTGTGAACACGGCAACGGCTATAGCTGCAAGCATTGCCGCGAAGTGCTTCCTTTCCCGACAGAGCCGTTGCCTCACCAGACCGGGCATCGCCCCAGCGGGAGCAAGCACATTCGCAAGGTGGCGGCCTACAGGACCAGTGATAAGTGCGAAGGAAAGACGCCGGCACCGCGCGGGCTGACGAAATAGGACAACGACGATGAATGCAAAATATGCGCTGCCGGGGTTAGTTGATGCGGTTGGTAGTCTTTTGTGGATGCAGGTTGATCGCTATTCGTTTAGTTCGTACTGGTGGGTTTCAACGCTGATCGCTTTGCTGGTTGCCATGGCCTGGATGGTGGCAGACGGTAAGGCGGAAGGTTGATCGGAAGAACGGATAATGCGTGAGCACGTTGAAATGCAGCTCGGCGAGTGGTTCGTGCGCTTGTTCTGCAAGCTGATCGCACTCGGCGCCGCGATATGCGGGGCTGGTGGCTTCGCGATTATCGGGATGCGGACCATCCTGCCGCTGCTGGATGATGGCAGGTACGTCGAGACCGCGTGCGCAGCCATCGCGTGTGTCGCAGTGCTGTACGGACTCACTCCACTCGCTTTGGCCGTGGACGGATCGCTTCTCCATGCCTTCGGCATGGAGCCGTTGAAAGGGCTTCGACAGGACCCGAATCAAGAGCGATAGAGGGAAAGCCTCGGACGCCTGATCTGATCGTTGCCGCTGTGAAGGCAACAGTCGGACCCGAAAGGGGGTAGCCGGCCGGTGCCTTTTCGGGGATGCTGCGAGTTTTTCAAAATGCGTGTCGACGGCCCCTTTCCGGCGCCAAAGCAAGCTGCTACGATGCCCTTGCTTTCCGCGTCTTAGGCGCATCGATTCACACCAGTCTTTGGCTGGTATCTCTTCTCCCCCCCTTACGGGCCCTCACGCCCGTAGGTGTGATGGGCCCGTTTTTTTCGAGGCCCATCATGTTCAAGTCCTTTTTCTCCGCTGCTCTCGTCGCCTTCTGCGTTCTAGCATCTGGATGCGCTCTTCAATAGAGCTCGCCCGACGTCTACCGCGGCATGGAAGTCATGCGCCGCGGTGATGCCGAGCAGGTCACTGTTGTTCGCGTTCGCAATGTCACGATCACTGGTGACGATGGCTACATGTCCGCATCAAGCGGCATGCCCGGTCTCATCGGGGCAGGCATCAGCGCATTCCTCGGTGGCCGTTCCATCGGTAACGGCAATGGCCGCTATGTCGCCGGCGCAGTCTCCGGCGCCGTGGGCGGTGTGATCACGCAGCAAGTCTCCCAGGTGCTGAACAAGCGCCCGGGCGTAGAAGTCATCGTTCGCACGGATGCTGGGCGAACGTTGGTCGTTACCCAGGATGCCACGCAGCAGTTTGTGGCTCGGGAGCGTCTGTACATGATCTCCAGCGCGGCGGGCTTTCGCCTGACCCGCTGATCCTCTTGGTGGCCGCCGCAAGGCGGTCACCGCCCTGTTGGCGCTGCCAACGCTGCTCCCCCTCCACTCAATGGCCACCCCAACCACAGACGATCTGGCTGTCTATCGTCGGGATCACCGGACGCTGGAAGTCTTCAGCCACCTGACGCGTGGCCGCTGTTCCACCGTCTTCTTCTTCGAATTCAGTTCGCATCCCTCGATCGTTCCGTTCCTGATTCCCAGCTACATGCAGGGCATCACGACGGAGTTGATCCGGGAGGCGGGCCAACAATTCTTGCAACGCGAGGCGGCAGTACTGCCCGTCTAGCCGACCCATCATGAGCGAACAAAATCTCATCCGCTGCACTTCCTCGAAGTACCCAAATCCCGGCGAGGCGAGCGACGCTCTCTCGGGTTCCAGCTGCGTCCCGGGCTTTCGCTTCGGGTATGTCGATCAGGATCACCGAGTGGTGGTGTTCTTCGATGACGCACACCCGGAGAAACCTCTGCCCGAACGCAAGGGGCTGTTGCGCGTCACCGCGCGTGTTCCGCTGCCGCAGCTCCAGCGCTAGTCCGCGGCGCTCCATCCCATAGCAAGCCCGAGAGGGCTTGCCCAACTGCCAACAGTTGGGCAAGCGCTTTTGATCGCGTCACCGACGCATCGAGCTTTGTCTGGCATGCCCAGACCATACCCATCGCGGGACACCGTCCCGCTGGGGTTGGTGTACCGCACTCTTTCATAGGACACCAACGATGAAGATTCCTCAATCCTTTACCCGAAGCCGCTGCCCGTCGAACACGGCCGCCGGCGCAATCCTGCAACGTGATGCTTCACGCGTTCTGCGTCGCGTCGCCAATGACCTGGCGCTGCGTCAACGGGAATATTCGATCCGCACGCGTCGCCAGCGTCGCCGCCTGGTCGACGTCTTCGCGCTGCACACCGACGCGCTGTACTTCGAAATCTCGCACGCGCCGGCGGACCCGAAGGTGTTGGTCCGCTATCGCACCTGCGCCGGCCGTCACGATCTTGGCGGCGGCCGCAACAACGCCGTCTGCCTGGAGTCGCTGGCATCGCCGGAAGGTTACAGCCAGCTTCTGGCCAACCTGCGATTCGTTGCCGGCCGCCGTGGCTAAAGCGAGGCCGCCATGTCCAAACTCATCAAGGTCATTCTGCGCTCGACCAGCGGGGACGAGACATCTGGAAGGGCAGCCATCCAGGCTGACACCGATGTTGTCGTGTTGCCCAACCGGTTGGTGCAGCAGATCGAGTCGGCCAAGGCCGCAGGCGAGGCGTACGTCCTCGTTGCTGCCGAGGATGGCTACGAAATGCCGCTCGTGCACGTCGAAGCGGCGACGTTTCGCTTGAACCGCAAGGGCCGGGCGCGCAAGTCGTTGTGGAGCGTGGTGCGAAGCGCACTTCTCGCGCCAACGCGCGATCAGCGCCAGCAGTACGGTCGTTTCGCTCATACGCTGTCGGCCGCGGCGCTGATCGGTGCTGCCAGCTATTTCAGTGGCAGTCGCGCTTGGACGCTGGGTGCCGTGTCCGATGTCGCTACGTTGATCGCCGTCACTGTTGTACTATTTGTAGTAGGCGCTGTTTTGTCCAAAGGAGACTGACCATGACGCTCGGAATGTTCGCCGCTGTCGTCACGACATTGATCGCGGCATATCTGCTGTGGGCCGACCGACGTGGTCGTCAGCTCAACAACGACTAGCGATTGCTCGACGCTGGCCCAGCCAGCCACACCAAATGACGCACCCATTCGTGGGTGCGTTTTTTTTGCCGTTTCGGCTTTGGCCGAAGCGGCAAAAGCCCTCTTAAGGAGGCTCAACCATGATTTCAATCCGTTCACCCGAATGCCAGGCGTTGGCATACAACTGTAAGCTTGACCCCCTCGGGGCAAGCGTTCTCATGTCGCTCTCGCGCGTCTTGTCGTCGGTTGACCCGATCGGCAGCCGGGAGCTGCAGGAGCGTGCCGAATGGGCGGCAGAACTTGCAGGAATGCAGGCCATCGATAGCGACCGCATTCCGGTCTTTGTAGCCGATGGCGGCTCGCTTGAGATGCACTTTCGCGATGGCCGCCGGCAGGGAAAGGAAGATGACGAATACGCCGAGCGTCACCCACCGACCGTTTGGTTTGGCAGGTGGCGAATGGACTTTGACGGTCTGCGCGAAACACGCGCGAGCGTTGCGCAGTCGCCAGCAGGCTACCTCCCGGGGCTGGAAGTCTCGTACCAAGGCGGAGATTGCGACGTGCATTACGGTGAAGCCGTGCCGACGCTTGAAGAGGCTGTTGCAGTCGCAAAGGAGCGCGAGAGCAATTGGCACCAGGCTGACGATTAAATCTCCACCTCAAGTCGCAGGATGGTCGTCAGTCATTGACGCCGCCGCATCACCATTTCATCCAACAACCCACGCGGGGTGCGTCCCCGATGGGGCACTCCGCGTACAACAAGGAGTTCTCCATGGGCCATCAAGTCGTCGGTGCCGGCTTGGCATCATTCCCAGCGGGCGTGACGATCGCCGTGCAGCTCTACACGGATATGCACGTCGCAGTTCATCTGCACGCGGCGGACGACGGTCTGCGCTATGCCTCGTTGTCCACCAACATCCGGCACGCTCCGCTCGCAGACGACGAGTTTGCATTTTCTTCGGGGCTGGTGCCGCAGGATATGTGCCAAGCACTGCTGCACACGGGCGCGTTTGCTGATACCGGGCGCGTCATTCGCAGCGGCTATGCGACGTTCCCCATCTGGCGCATTGCCGACGAGCAACTGATCGGCCAAGTCGTCGCGATGCGTGTCGACGCTGCTGCCGCGACAAAGAGGCGCCGCAAGTCGCACTGACGCGCGGCCTTCAATTCCTTCCATCCCACCAGGGGCAATCGCCCCGGTGGGGCGCGTTGCCCCAGTCCTTATTGGAGCAACGTTCATGTACATCATCACCATCAACCATACGAAGACCGAGACCCGCACAACGATGGCCGGCGTCTTGGCCCTCCTGAACGCCGACAAATCGATTCCGCGCAAATTCACCGCGGACTCGTTCACTGTACATACCGTCGAAAATGGTCCAATCCCCGTCGTTGGTCTGCCACGCGGCCGAATCGGGCTGCGTCCCGACGGCACGGTGCACGAGATCCTCTTGCACGTGATCACCGAAGTCGAGCGGATCATCCTGAAACCGGACGGCAAGCTGCTGCGGCCCTACGAGGTCAGCTTTGAATCCTGGGAAGCTGTCCTTGCCGCAAGCGCGCTGGCCTACGAGAGCGAATACCTGATCGATCCTGAACGCCTGAAGGAGGGCTCGCTTTTCTCGGAGTTCCAAGTCGAGAGTCCGCAGCGCTTCATCACGGACGAGCTACTTCGCCGGTTTGGCTTCGGAACAGGCGGGCCACACGCCTATCCGGGCGGAGGGGCGTGCAAGGGGCATGAATGGCACGTCGCCTACGCGCTACAACGTGGCGAGCGCGTCAAGGATTGCATCCTCAACTTCTACCGTCACACGAGCACGGCGATCCCTCACGGCTTGGAATGGCTGAACGCTCTCATTGAGTTCCCAGTGCTACGCGGCGCGCTGCCGGCGGAGACGCTGCGGGACCTGTGTGATGTGCTCAGACGCGAGAAGATGGCGATGACCGAGCAAAACGTGTCGAAGCTGCTCGCCATCGTTCGGGCCTTGCCGGTCGGTAGCTCCTATATCGACATCGACGACGCGTTCTACGACGCGAAGATCCTCGGCCCACTCACGGCGCCGACACTTCAGCTCGCAGAGGGGCCTGACGCAGAGCCGCTTTCGCCGTTGGCCAAGCGCGTGACGGAGTGCGTCAACGAGAGCGTGTATGAGAAGACGGTGGCGCGGCTTCGGCAGGAGCGGGAGGACGGTAACCTTTCGAAGCGCCGTTTCGAGCTGCAGATGATGATGGCCGAGCGCCAACGCAATTGCAGAAACTACCACTACGGCAACATGATTGCCTCGCTGTTGTTGGAGCGTAATGTCGCTGGGCTGCTCGAGATTCTGGACCAGCCCAACAACAAATCGAGCAAGCGCGCCATTCGTGAAGTCATCGGGGTCAACCTGCTGACGGTAACGGGAGCAGCGCGCCGGCGCGCCATCTTCAGCATGTGCGGGTTCGCCCAGCAGGAGCAGGACGTGTGGGAGCAGCATGCGGCCGAGGCCAAGGCGGAGAAGCGCCGCATTGAGGCCATGGAGCAGGCAAAGAAGACTGCTGAGTCGGTACGCTATTCCGTCGGCGGTGGGCAGGTCATGACCGGCAAGCAGTACGTCGACCTGTGCATCGCGGAAGGCTTCTCGCAGATTGTTCCTTCGCGGCGCGGCAATGCTGTCAGCTACCTCTTCGTCGATCCGAAGCGCGACCTGGGCAGGCCACTGAAGGTGAAGGACGGCACCCTGGACTATGCACGCGCTTGCTTGAGTACACCGGCAGAGCGTGTGCCGGCGTACGCCTGACGCCAATCTCTTTCACGCGCCAGTCCCTGCCCCTCCATCACGGGGGCAGGGCGGCCGTTTCTACCCCCTTGCGCGTGTGGCGCCGCGCCGCGCAACCTGCTAACCTCTCCTTGCTGAAAAGCGCTGTTCGGACTGGCCTGAGCCAACCCAAACACTGTTTTTCCTCGCGTCTCCGACGCATCGATCCAACGCCGGCAGCATCGGCCGTTTCTTCAACCATCCCACAGGGGTCTACTCCCTGTGGGCGTGGATTCCGTGGGTTTTCGTCAAGTGATACCCCATGGACAATACCCTTACCGATCAAGTTACGCCCCTCACCAATCAGGTTTCCCCGTCGCAACTGGAGACCCTGTTGGCTGCCTACATTCCGGCACACCTGCCCGTGCTCGTGACTGGCGCGCCAGGTGTCGGGAAATCCGACATCGCAGCCGCGGCTGCAGAGCGCGCCGGCTACGACCTGCTGATCTCGCATCCGGTGGTCGAGGACCCGACAGACTCCAAGGGCCTGCCGTTCCCCGGCGCGGATGGCCAATCCGCCAGGTTCCTGCCGTTCGGGGATCTGGAGAGGGTGTTACACGCGAAAGAGCCGTTGGTCTGGTTCTTCGACGACCTCGGTCAAGCGTCTCAGGCGGTTCAAGCCGCCAAGATGCAACTGCTGCTCGCGCGCCGCATCGGCGAGCACAAGCTTCCCGAGCATGTGACGTTCTTGGCGGCGACGAATCGCCGGACCGACAACGCCGGCGTGTCTGGCATTCTCGATCCGGTGAAGTCGCGGTTTGCGACCATCGTCGAGCTTGTGCCAAACGTTGATGCCTGGGCGGCATGGGCTGTGAAGTCGCAGCTTCCCGCTGAACTGATCGCGTTCCTGCGCTTCAAGCCGGATCTGCTGGTGGCGAAGGAGCGCACGCGTGATATCGAGAACCTGCCGTCGCCGCGAGGCTGGGGCGCGGTTGGGAAGCAGATGCCCGTGGTGCCAGCTGGCTTGGAAGCAATCGTGTTCACCGGTGCTGTCGGCGCTGGTGCCGCGACCGAGTTCCAGGCGTTTCGCGAGACCTTTCGCAGTCTCCCCTCTGTGGCAAGCGTTCTGTTTGCGCCGGACACTGCCTCCATCCCGGAGGAGCCCTCGGCGCGCATCGGGATTGCGACGGCAGTTGCGAGTCAAACCACGGTCGCGAACATCGATCGCGTCCTCGTCTACGCCGACCGCATGCAAGCGGGCGGTGACGGTGACTGCGCAACGATGATGATCAGCGACGCGATCCGCCGTGACGAGTCTATCGTTTCCGTGCCGGCTTTCATTGCAGCGCAATCCGGCTGGATCGGTGCCGCGATGGACGGCCGGTAAACCGGTTCCCTTTCAAGCAGTACATCCCATGCGGCGAGCTTTGGCTCGCCGCTTTTCATTTCAAGAGGCTATTTCCATGAACATCCTCAACGTTCACGAGCGTGTCATGCTCGCATCCCTTGGCATCTCCGTTTGGCGCGCACGTCGCTTCGATACCCGCGCCACGGAAGAGGTGGAAAAGAACCACGCCACCAAAGACATCGGGCGCTTCAACAAGAAGCTCCTGACCGACGATGCCATTTCTTACAAGAGCGTGTGCAGCATCGCCACGCAAGCACGTGCCTTCTTCAATGCGCACACCCTCGAATACGACCAGCTTGGCGTGCGTTTGCTGCCCACGGCTGTTTACCTAAAGGTCGCTGACCGGCTGCGCGAGTTTCAAGACGAGTTCCGTGAAGCCACGTCAGCCTTTCTCGCCGAATACCCAGCGTTGAAGGAGCAGGCCAAGGGTGCTCTCAACGGGCTCTATACCGAGGCGGACTACCCGACCCTCGAAGCGCTGTCGACCAAGTTCGGTATACGCCTGTCTCCCTTGCCGTTTCCGGACGCAAGCCAGTTCGGCATCAACTTGCCGGCCAACGTGCTGGACGGCATCAAGGCGGATATGGACGAGCGGGTGTTCAGCGCGGTCAAGACGGCCAACGAAGACATCGTCGGCCGCCTCTACGACGCTGTGCAGCACTTCGCCAACCGTCTGTACGCGGGACGCAACGTCCGGCTGGGCGTTGTCGACAAGGTGCGCGAACTGTGTGACCTGCTTCCGACGTTGAACTTCACACAGGATCCGGCATTGACGGACATCCTGAACGAGACGCGCAATCACCTGGCTTGCTACACGGGCGCCGAATTGAAGGATTCGGCCGATCTTCGCCAGAAGGTGGCGGAGAAGGCGATGGAGATCGAGGCGCAGATGGCGGTGTACATGACCGGCGCGCTCAGCACGCCGGCAGCACCGGCACTTGGCGATTCGTCTGCGCTCAGTTTCCTCCTTGCCTCGTGAGGTGTGGCCATGCTCGAACGGATCATCAAGCAGCGTGGTCAACTGGTGCTGAACCACCCTTTCTTCGGGGCGCTGGCGCTTCGTCTGAAGCCTGTCGAAGACCCCACGTGCCACACGTTCTGGGTTGACGGCCGGGCGCTTGGCTACAACGCGCAGTTCGTGGCCACCTTGGACGATCTTGAACTGCGTGGGTGTCTCGCTCATGAGGTGCTGCACCCCGCCAGCGGGCATTGCTGGCGGCGTGGCAATCGCGATCAGAAGCTGTGGAACGCGGCCTGTGACTATGCGGTCAATCCGGTTGTGCTCGCTGCCAACTTGAAGCTCCCGAAAGGCGCACTGCTGGAGGAACGCTTCACTGGCAAGTCAGCAGAGGAGATTTATGCGGTGCTCCGCCAGGAACGGCCACCTGAGGCTCCCCAAGAGCCTCAGGCCCAGGGCGCTCGCGGTACGGGCGCTGGGCTGCCATCGCGCGACCCGAACGCATCCGATGCGGCACAAGGGCAGGGCGCTGCCGAAGGTGGCAACGCCGACGGCAGCCCGACGTATGAGCCCGGCGACATCCGCAAGGATCGCGGCAATGACCAGGCCTCGACGGAGACGCAGTGGAAAGTCGCGGCGATGAAGGCTGCGCAGGTGGCCAAGATGCGCGGCAAGTTCGGTGCGGATCTGCAGACCGTGGTTGACCAACTGGTTACGCCGGCGGTCGATTGGCGTGCGGCCCTCGCGCGCTTTGCAAGCGAGTCGGCCCAAGCCGACTACAGCTGGTCGATACCGAACCGCCGCTTCACGCACCTTGGTCTCTATTTGCCGGCGCTTCATAGCCGGCGGGTGGGGGACGCCGTGTTTGTGCGCGATTCGAGTGGCTCGGTGTTCGATGAAACGCAACGCCAGTTCGCATCCGAGATCCACCGCGTTTTCGATGAAGTGAAGCCATCGCGGCTGATCGTCATCGACTGTGACGCGCGTGTCACGCAGGTGCAGGTGTTCGAGCCCGGTGATGCGCTTGAACTGGCGCCTGTGAAAGGCGGCGGCGGTACCTGCTTCGCACCGCCGTTCGAGTGGGTGGAGGAACAGGGCTTTCGGCCGGCGTTTCTCGCCTATCTGACGGACATGTATGGCACGTTCCCCGAAGTGCCGCCGGAGTATCCGGTGCTGTGGGCCTCAACCACACCGTTGCGCAGAATCCATACCCCGCCATTCGGCGATTGCATCGAGGTCATCGTCTGACCATTGCCCCGGGCCATCCCGGGGCATTTCTTTGCTCCGGCATCGGTTGGTGGGTGTTCCGCCCAATTTGACCGCGTGCCGAAATCGATCAAAATTTTTGTGGCACTCGACATATCTAGTCCTGTGCCCGGAGGAGCAACATCATGATGGACAAAGAAGAGCCGATCGACATCGAGTCTCTTCCTCGCGCGGCCGACCTCGGGTGGATTGGCCGCTGGAAACAGGCTGTAGAAGAGGGTGGTACGGATCTCGGGTTTGACGACTGGTTCGAATCCGCACTGATCGGCGCGGCCGGTGGCCGCGATGGCCAGCCGGTGCAGTATCGACAGGGATCAGTGATCTTCGAACTGCAGCACGGCGCGGATTTCGAGATCGAGCAGGGCGGCAGCGCGAAGCGGCGCTTCCACTGCCTCATGGATGGACACGTACCGTTTGTGTCCTTCTATGGTGATGGCGACGCAGAGCGCCGGCCCTGGATCTCGATCAGCCGGCTGTTCACGGCTGAAGAGTTGCACACGCTCATCCTGGTGCCCGGACCAGCGGCCTGATTTGCGCTAGGCATGGCGAAAGGGCTGATGCGCGAAGCGGCTTTCTGTGGATTTATCCTGAACGCGGTAAACGCGTGTGTCAGAACCCACCCGATGGTGGGGGTGCAAACCAAGGGGGCCAAGTGCCCCCTTTTTCTTTTTCTATCCTGAAGAGCAAGTGCGGCAGCGCCCGCCTCAAAGGTACTCACGCCCTCGAGGGCCATAGGGTTTGGGGTCAGGGGAACCCAATACGTCAAGAACTTCACTGTAGTGCGTGACGACCATGGGTGCACCGGCAGGACCATACGGTAGCGGCATCCAGTCGTTGCGTTCACGGCTGAATTGCAGCAAGTACATGCCGCCGGCGGCATTCGGTAGCAACTGCACCACCCAGACCAGGTACTCCTTATAGGGTGTTTCAGGCGGGGAAGGCTTGCGTTCACGACAATCAATCCAGTCGATCAAGGTGCTCACGGGTTCCACGGCGTCTCCAATGATTTGTTCAACACGATATTCCGACTGGCCCTGTTTTCCGAGCAAAAAACGATGCACGGAGCGATGTACGGTGTGTCTTGTAGGACGAGTCCATCCGGCGCCAGGTTGCTACCCGGCCTTGAGCAGGCGTCGATCGCGCTGCCCGCCCGCTTGGCATGTGAGCACATAGGCCGCTGGCGCGCGCGGTTCCCAGACGATCACCGCAGCGGGTCCTTCCGTGCTGATGCGTGCCTCGGGCATGGTGCAACTCACCGGAATCGGATTCACAGGCGTCCCGTGCGCAGTCACGCGGATCGTAGACCCGCGACCGGTCATGAAATTGCCCTGCAGGCCGGCATACAGGAACGTGACAGTGGGTACGAGCGGGGGTTCGAGACCAGATTGGTCATCAGCCTCGTCGTCGGCGAGCGCGTCGATCTTGGCCTGCAGCCAGTGGCGGTCACTGTCGGAGAGATCGTGGCGGCTGAGCAGCGCCACCAGGAACGCGGTGCCAAGCCATCCCGGGCCGCTGCTTTCACGCTCGCGGATAACCTGCGCCAAATGAGCGGAGGGCTGTGCGCCACCTTCCAGCAGACTGCGGCGTGTGCCGCGCGCCCGCGCGCCTGGCGTGCTAGTCTGCGCAAGGCTGTTGGTCGCTGGTCGGTAGGTGCCGGGCTTGCTGGCGCCGGCAGACCGCGAAATGCCTCCGGCACTACGACTTGCTGTCGAGCTACCGCCAGCGCCACCGCGGCCGGCGTCTGCGACCTGTGCCGCGCTCAAAAGCACGAGGGCAACGGTCAGGGTCGAGATCTTGCGCATGGTGGTTCCCCTAGCGCCCAGCGAGAGACAGCACGGTGGGGTCGAGTGCCGCCTGTTCGGCCTGCCGGATCGCCGCCGTGGATAGGCGGCTGCGTAGCGATTCCGCGTTGACCGGGCGGTAGCCGTCATCAGGATGGCACTCGGCTCGGCAGCGTAACGCCCAAAGGTAGGCGTTGTTCAGGTCATGCAACGAATCGTAGAGCTGCGCGTTGTTCGCCGCTGCGGTCGGGTCGCCCGCCAACCAGGCGCGCGCGAACAACTCTGCCGCCTTGTCGGAGCTACGAATCACGTATTTTCCATCGCGCACGATCTGGCCAGCAACACGCAGGAGCCGACTATTGACTGCGGTACCCGTGGAAGCCTGGGCCGCCGCGAGAATGCGGGGCGCCATGTCGTCGCGTAGGGGCAGCATCGAGTCGCCCTCGAAGTATTCCGCCAGCTTTGCCGGCGTGAGCCGGTCCATCGCTTGCTTGATCCGCGCCGTGCGTGCGTCGTCCAGGTTGGCCATGGCTTGCACAATATCGCCACAGACGACTTCGCAACCAGTCAGGGCATCTCGACCACTACCCTGCAGCGGATCGAGCTTGGCCAGAGCAGAAACCGGGTCGGAGATGGTCTTGGTTGTCTCGATCTCCCGGTTGATCTGCTTGGCTGTATCGGTTGTCTTGTCGCTGCAGGCGGCCAAGCCAAGGCAGAGTGCGGCGACCGGAATGAGGGCGGCGTATCTGGATGCAAGGTGCATGATCGACCTGTCAGTTGGGTTTGTTGGTGCGGCTGGTCAGACAGCCAAAGAGCTGGAAGCGCGGCATCTCGTGTCGATCCATCACGCCGTCGGTGATTTTCATGGTGTTTGCGTCGTGTCGATTTCGCATTGCCGCCATGCTGTGGCGAGAGGCCAGCGTCAGGTACTCGATTCGAGCGCATCTTCGACAGGAGGCGCGGGCGCCGCCGCTGAAAGGCGCGGAATGCGCGTGATGCGACCCTCCAGGTTGGCGTGCGGGCCGAGCCGAATCGTGCCGGCGTAGCGGATCTCGCCTTTGACCGCACCTTCCACCTTGAGAGAGACCTGGGCATTGACGTCGCCTTCGACTGCGCCCTGGATCAATACGAACTGCCCGGTGACCGACCCCTTGATGACGGCGGCCGGGCCGATGTGGAGAAGGCCGCCTGACGAGACGACGTTGCCATTGACGAGACCCAGGATGGAGCCGCCATGGTCCATGTCGACATTGCCGTGAATCGCCATGCCCTCGTTGATGATGCTGATTTCCATCTGCTCTTTCATGGTTTGCTCCTCAGAACATCTTCACGTCGCCGGACGGACGATTCGCTTCCGTGGTGCGTGCCGGTGGTGTAGCGGCGCGCGGTGCCGTGGCGGTTGGTTGGGGTGCCGGCGCGGGCCGCGTAACAGGGGCTTGATCGGGTGCGGTGCGCTCGGTACGCCGAGCAGCGGGCTGAGCCGGGGCTGTTTCGACCTTCTCCGGCGCAGGAACGCGCTCGCGGGGCGCCACCTCGGCTGCGGAAAGGGCGGCTCGCTGTGGTTGAGCCACCGGTGCAGTGGGCGCGGCCGTGACAGATGCTGCAACCGGCGCTGAGGGCGTCGAGCTTCCGATGGCTGCCGGCGTGGCTTGGTTTGCGGCGACTGCAGGTTCCGGCGCCGAGGCAGGGGCGGCCGGCGCTTGCGTCTGTACTGCGTGCGTGACTTGCTCGGGCCCGGCCGCTGCCGCCGAACCCGCCCGGCCCTTCTTGGCGTACAGGTCCCCAAGCCCCAGGCCAGCAATCGTGGCCAGCACGATGAACGCGCAGCAGATCGCAGTAACCTTCAAGGCAGGCTTGTGCTGGTCCCACCGGCGCTTGCCGCCGGCGGCGTAGGTAAGGGCCGGTGCGGCCGCATGATCTTCCGCCGTGCCCATGTCGATCGTGACAGGGGAGTGCGAGTACTGCTGGTGCAATCGGTAGATTTCGCGAATATCCATGGCTCTCTCCAGCGGTTGGGGTGAGGGGGGCGCCTGAGAGGTCGTTTATTCGGTCCGCGATGCCTTCGCGCGGGACGACAATCCCCTCTGGCCTTCGTACCGGCCACTGTTTCGGGCGCCGTGTTGGCTGCTAGGTCGGATATGGCGCCATGCCGGCTGCCATCCCGATGGGTGCGTTGGGTGGTGTGGTTGGCTATCCCGCAGGGGTGTCGCCGTCTTGTGCGCCGTCAGCAGCGAAACGGTCGTTGTCGGGGATGCAGCTCTGGTGGATTGAAGCGATCTTGCTGCCGGCCACTTTCATCGTGCCCTCGAATTCGAGCGCCGATATGGAGTTGGCGACGCGGGCGAAGATGGCGAGCGCGAACAGCCTGTCGTGCTGGTTCAGGAGGCGAATGAGGCGCCCAGACAGCGGATGTGTGACCTGGACCTCAACGGTATCGGTCTCGATGGGGATGGGGGTTTGGCTTTTGTTCGCGTGCCACGCGATGGCTTTTTCGAACCAAAGCTCGGCTTCGCGGAATTTTTCGTCGAGCGCTCGGGTCTTGCCTGACCTGGCGACTGAGAACTTGGAAGAGCAGAAGTTGTACGCGGAGCGCAGGAAATCGCGAACGTACACAGAGGAATAGGTGACTTGAGCACTGGCGGCCGTCTCGGGGACGATCCGCTTAATCCTGTTTTCTCCGACCAGCCGCGCGATCGGCTTGAGTCCGGAGTTGGATGTACTCGGCTGTGGCGCGCCTAATGGCGCCTCAAGTTCCTGGGGGTGTTGGGCAGCGACCATGGTTCATGTGTGGTATCTCATCTCTCACTCGAAATTTTCCGGCACGTGAACACGGTGGCTGCTTACAAAAGCCACGCTATTTTGGCGAGCTTTCCGGGATTCCTAATGGATTGTCTGGTGCATACTGCAATCACTCCTCGCGTCATCGACGCATCGAACTGACTCCCTAGCGAGTCCATCTCCTTAAAAAAGTCGTGCCTTGCGCATGCGCCGACCAGTTGGCAACTGGTGTGGAAATCCCCCCTTGTGATGAGTGCTTAGCCAGACACTCCCCATCTATCAGCCGTAATACGCGTTCCCGTGTGTATGACCCTAGGTCATGCCTGTGAACACCGTCTGAGCCCCGGAAATGTGTGGTCTCTCTCTCCAGCGCCTCCGGGTGCAGGACGGTTGTCGTCGACTGATCCGTGAACCTGCGGTGGACGAAAGTCCTAAATGGGTTGTTGTGCGGCGTGAACATGCTGCACGAGAACGACTTTACGTTCTCCCCCCTGAGCGAAGTGCATTGGCACGACGCTCCCTGTGAGCCACGCCCCCGAAAGGGGCGTGGCAGCAGGTTTCTCACAAGAAGCCCGCTTCCGGTTACCGGAGCGGGCTTTTTTTGCTTTTAAGTGAGAGACCCCACACGGAGGAGCTGACCATGGCACTCGAAATGACGTTGCAATCCCAGATCAAGGCGCAGATCGCCGAACTGATCCACGCCCGTCGACCGAAGTACAAGGACCAGCCGTACAGCTGGAAAAATTTTTGCGAGGCGGCGCACGTTGCCAGCCTTTCCGACGCCGCGCGAGCGGCATATCTCAACGAAGTAACGACCCAACGCGGGGCCGACGCCGCCCTGCATCTTGGGGACCGTGCTGAGACCCTTCGTTCCAAAGTCGTTCAGTACCTGAACAACAGGAGCGTTTCATGCACGCAATCCCAACCCACCCAGGCTTCGCGACCCCGCGCAGCATAATTGAGGAGCGGCCCCTGCGGCCGCCCGTCATTGGAAAGATCCGCCCTGGCATCAAGGTCCTCACCAAGAAGGCCAGGGAGAATCCCCAAGCCGTCCAGATTCACGACGCGCTTCTCGCCCAAGGGCTCTCGTTCGAGGACATCGGTTCCGAGATCGAACGAAAAACCGGCCTGAGCTACGCCCTCATCCCCCGCAATACGCCGTACTTCACGTGTCGTGGCAGTGATTTCACGAATCCTGCCATCGCGGAAGAGATCCTGACCCGATACGGGGAGGATCGCGGTGACGGCCTCAAGCTCTGGCGCTTTCCGGTCGTCTTTGCGTTCGACGACTGGTTGCGCAACATCCCCAACGAGCTGGCGGTATTCAACGGCACGGGAAAGGTGTTCTGGTCGCAGTACGGGGCGGATGGTCTTCGTCAATGCAAGACGTACGCACCTGTCGAGCGCAGTGACCGCGCCAGGCGTGCAAAGCGCATCTTCGGCGGCCGCACCATCATCCTGCGCCAGGACGACGCCATTCCCGATGGCGTATGCGACCCGCAGGTCTGCCCGCAATACCAGGACCGACACTGCAACCTCACGGCCAGCTTCCTATTTGCGATCCTTGACATTCGAGGCCTTGGCTTGATTGAGTTGCCCACCAATTCGATCTACGTCCTGCAGAAGGCCCATGCGGCCATGCAGACTGTGGCGATTGCGCGCGGCGGCCGTCTGGTCGGCACCAGGTTCTGGCTCTCCAAGCAGGAAGTGGAGATTTCCCGCATCGACGATAACGGCTTGCCGGTACGCCAGAAACAATGGCTCACCACGCTGGATGCCGAAATCGACCTGGGCGCGCTGCTGGATGGCGCTGACCATATTGGTGCTGCGATCGAGGTGGGTACGCAGACGGTTGCCCTGCTGGAGCACCCGACGACCGAGCCGGCCGCCACTGCCACGCCAACGTCAGGCGAGGAGGGTGGTCAGCCAGGAGCGCAGAGCGAGCCGCCTGTCGGCGGCTCTATCGCCGAGCAGTTTGAACGTCTCATCGTGGCGCTGGGCATGGAGGGGCAGGAAACGCGCGAGCATTTGCGCGTGTACGCACACTCCAAGTTTGGCAAGGGCTGGACCAAGCGCGAGCAGGACATGCGAGCGCTGATCGATGAGATGGGTGTGGCTCTCGTGTCTCCTCCCGCCTTCCGCGAGAAGGTGAAAGCGGAGTTCGATGGCAGTCTGTTCTCAGCTTGACCTGCGCCGGCTTGGCGCCTGGTCGTAGCATCAACGTGCGGCGTCGAGAGTTCCCCCGACGCCGTTTTTCTTTTCTGTTGCTGTGACCGTTCTGGTTGCGGCTATTCCATAGGAGGTGAGCATGCCCAACGATGGCGAAAGCCTTCACGTGGGTCATTTTTCCGACCTGCACTATTCGACTGAGCGGTTGGTGGAAGCGGACCGATGCTTCGGTTTCGCCGTGGAAGATGCGGTCGCGCGTGGTTGCCATGTGGGTATCGTTTCCGGTGACGCAACCGATCATCGGCTCGACGCGCACACGCCGGCACTGCGGGTGCTTGCCGAGCGCATTCATGCGCTGTCGGGCCACATGCCGGTCCTCATGCTGCAGGGGACCTTCTCGCATGAGCCGCCGGGCACGCTGGACCTGTTCCGGCTGATCGGTAGCCGCCACCCCGTCTACGTCGCCGATCGCATTCACCAGGTTGCGCTCGTCGGATCGACGTTCCTGCCATCGGCCGGCCCGCTGTTCACCGTCGAAGAGCTGGAAACGCTGCTGCAGGAGGGCACACCCTCTGCTGTGTTCACCTGCGTTCCGACCGTCAACAAGGCTGTGCTGGCGGGCATCGTGGGCGCCATGGATGCGGCAACCGCGGTGGGCGAGCATCTGACGGTATTCCTGGGTGCCGCCGGCAAGGTGAATCGGCTGTTGCGGTCCAAAGGCATCCGAACCATCGGTGTGTCGCATGGAACGGTCAATGGCTGCTACACCGAGCACGGCGTACCGATGGCCGGGTTCGACCATGAGTTCTCGCTCGGCGCGCTGTTCGAAGCCGAGTGCGATGCCTTCATGCTGGGACATATCCATGCGATGCAGTTGTGGGAACGCGAAGGCCGGCTGGTCGGTTACGCCGGTTCCATCGGGTGCTTCCACTACGGCGAAAAGGGCAAGAAGGGCTACCTGAGCTGGCAGATCAAGCCGGGCCGGGCCGAAGCGGTGCAGGTGGAAACGCCGGCGCGCGAAACGGTCTGTGTCGATTTCGACGGCCCGCCGGATATGGAGCGCCTGGCCAACAT
This sequence comes from Ralstonia sp. AU12-08, assembly GCF_000442475.1. Classification (NCBI taxonomy): domain Bacteria; kingdom Pseudomonadati; phylum Pseudomonadota; class Betaproteobacteria; order Burkholderiales; family Burkholderiaceae; genus Ralstonia; species Ralstonia sp. AU12-08. Next base: position 111,383 of record NZ_ASZV01000049.1, read on the forward strand.
CGCCGAGCAAACGCAGGACAAGTTCGTGCGCGTTCGCTGGACCATTGACGAGGAGCATCGCCAGCTGGTCGACCGCGAGGCCATCCGCACGCTGTTCGCCGGCGCCGCGGAGCTGAAGCTGGATCCGCGTGTGTTGCCTGCCGTCAGAAGCCGTGCGGAGGGCATCAGCCGCGCGGCGACTCTCGGTGAGAAGGTTCAGCGTTGGTGCGGTTTGACCGACGTGAAGCCGGACGCGTTGCTGGAGCGCCTGTCCATCCTGGAGGCACTGGAGCCGCAAGACATCGCGGATCGAGTGGTCGCCTCGTTGGAGAGCGGGTCTGCTGCCGACAACGGTGAAACGGTGGCGTCCGCCACGGCTGAGCCGGTGACAGTTCAGCCGGCCTGGCAGGACGCTGACCAAGTTCAGAACCAATCGTCGTTGGATTGGCTGACCGATGACCTTTTCGCGGCAGATGCCGCCCAACCCTTGAACGTGTGAGCCACGTTCCGACAGCCTTCGGGGCTGTCGAAACTCGGTTTTCCCCGCGTCTACGACGCATCGACCAGCAGTACCTATTCCTTTGAACCCGGACGGGCGCACAACCCGTTGGGGATGCGCTTCGCCCAATTTTTGGAGTGCATCATGATTCTCTATCCCGCAGGTTCCCAGTGGACCCGTTGCTTTGAAGCCGATCTGCCGGCCTCCGAGTTGGCCGCGCGGTTGGTGGGCAAGCACGAATTCACTCGTGCGATGCTGTTCCAGCCGTTCGGTCATGGTCGTGGCGCGGTGATCGCCACGCGCGGCCACATGCTCGTCATGGCTGTCGAAACGGACGGTGAGCGCACGGTTTTTACCGTGGCGCCCACGGTCCAGGTGCAGAACCTTCTGTGGTCCCTCTCCAACGGCTACACCAGCCAGTGGAGTGAGGCTGAACTCAAGGCCTTGACCGCATGCACCACCTTTCCGGAGGTGCTTGACCTGGCACGGACGCAATTTTTCGCGGCCGTGCGTTCGTTCGAGCGCGCACTAGCCGGCAAGCCGGAAGTCGACGTCGTCGTCACGTATGACGACTCGCGTGAGGTGCTGGAGATCCCCGGCGACTACTACATGACTGGCTTCAGCGGTGAGGGGGCACCATGCGACCTCTCAAACTGACCCTGTCTGGCTTTCGCGGCATCCTGGATGGGATGCACCGCGACAGTGTGACGGTCGACCTGCGCGAGCTGCCGACCGGACTGATCGCCGTGATGGGCCCTAACGGTGCCGGCAAAACGACGATCATGGACAACCTGCATCCGTATCCGCTGATGCCTAGCCATGCATCGAAGATGTCGGCCGATGCGTTTTCGTACTGGGACCACCTCACGGGTACCCGGGCCGAAAAGGATTTGGAATGGGAGCACGATGGCCAGCAATACCGGTCACAGTTCGCGTTTCGTAATTCTGGCAAGACGCGCAAGGCCGAGTACTACCTGTTTGTGCTTGGCTCGGACGGCGTATGGCAACCGGTTCAACTGGCAGACGGATCGCTGTCTGACGGTAAGGCGGAGACGTACAACCGCTGTGTGGAATCGGTCCTCGGATCATCGGAGGCGTTCTTCACCAGTGTCTTCTCTGCCCAGAACCGACGGCCGATTGCTGGCTACCAGACCTCTGAAATCAAGAAGTTGCTTGCTGAGCTGCTTGGTCTGGAGCGGATGCGTGAGCTGTCGGGCAAGGCTATGGACGTGGCGAAGTGCCTCGGCCGTGCTTTGGATGTCGTTCAGCACAACATCACCAGCCTGGTTGGTCGGCGCGATCGTGTTGCACGACTCTCCTTGGAGATCGAGCAGGCGGAGGCCTCGTTGGTTGAGACCCGCCAGGCGCGTGATCGTGAGCTGGAGGCCAATGCGCAGATGGTTCAGGAGCGTGCGACGCTTGCAGCCAAGCAGGCGAGCAGCACCGTAGCAGAAGCGCGCATGCGTGAGCTTGGCCAACAGAAGGTGGCCCAGGAAGCAAGGCGCCGAACGCTTGACAACGACGAACGGGCTGCCGTGCAACGTACCGAGGCGCAAGCCAAGGAACTGGGGGCCGTCATTTCAAGCCGCCGCGCAATCCTGGCCAGCAGCACCGCCATCCTGGCGGCCGCAACCTCGCGTGATGCTTTGCAATTGACCGTCACGCAGCGACAGTCGGAGGCAATTCGGCTGCAAGAGGGGATTGCTCAGCTCGAAAAGGTTGTGCCTGACCAATCGCGCATCATCGGCGAATTGCAAAACATGGCCGGTCAAGGTGAATCGAAGGCTGTCCTTGAAAAGTCGCTGAAGGGCCAGGCCGACGTCATTGAGTCTGTTCCGTGCCGGGACAATCCGATGCACTCGACGTGCCCATTGCTGGCTCAGGCGCGCAGGGCGAGCACGGATCTCACGGAAGTGCGGATCTCGTTGGCAGAGCTTCGAACCGGCTACCGGGACAAGCTCAAGCTCAAGACGGCGCTCGATGAGCAGCTCGCGCCGTTGGCGGGCCAACGTGCTTCACTTCGAGCACTGCAGGGGCAGGTGGCGGCCGACCAACGGGAGTTGCAACGGCTGACCGAACTTGCTGCGCAGAAGCCATTGCTTGACGACGCCCAAGAGGCGCTGGCGAAGGCCGAGCGTGATCTGGTCGAGCTGAACGCCGAAGCTGCCGCCCGAAAGGAGCGATACCAGCGCGACGTTGTTGCGACGGACGATCAGTTGGCCACGATCAACCGGGAGGTTACGTCACTGCAAAGTGCCGACGTTACCGGAAAGATCGCGGACTTTGATCGTCAGGTTGCCAGCTCGCGCGAGCGCATTGCCCAGTTCGAAGGCCGGATTGAAGCACTGATCCGGACTCAGACTGCGCTCAGCACCGAGCGGCAGGGCCTCCTGGTTGATCTGGAGGCACTACCCGTTGTGCAGCGTAAGGCAGAGCGGATCTCCGACGAGATTTCGTCGTGGAAGCTGCTCGGCAAGGCCTTGGGCAATGACGGTGTGATTGCGCTGTCGATCGACGATGCAGGCCCTGAAATCACGAAGAAGGTCAACGACCTGCTCCTGGCGTGCTATGGACCCCGATTCACAATCGGTATCCACACGCAAACGGAGCTGGCCAACGGCGATAAGCGTGAGGGGTTTGAGATTCGTGTCCACGACGCTCAGGCTGACAGCGAGAAGGAGTTCGCGGTCATGTCCGGCGGGCAGAAGGTGTGGATCAACGAATGCCTGACGCGTGGTATTGCGCTATATCGCGCGCAGGGCGCCGGCACCGCCTTCCAGACGTTGTTCACGGACGAGGCGGATGGCCCGCTTGATCCGGAGCGCAAGCGCGAGTTCATGAAAATGAAGCGCGAGGTGTTGCGCCAGGGAGGGTATGAGCGGGAGTTCTTCATCTCGCAAACACCCGATCTGGTCGACGAGGCCGATGCTGTCATCGATGTGGTCGCACTGGCCACTCAGTAGGTTCCACCAACCATATTGGTCCGCTCTCACCAGAGGCGGACCATTTTTTTTTTGAGATATCGAAATGACTACGATTCAAATCTCAGCCGTCGATGCTGAACGGCTTCTCCCACAGAAAAAAAGAAGTGCACACGTTCATTCGCAGTCTGGGCTGGATGGGGGCAGACGTGACGCGCGAGAAGGCGCTCGCAGCCTTCAAGGCCTCGGTCCGCGTTGATCTGTCGGATGAAGCGGACATGTTTGATCACCAACTGGTCGTCGCGATGGATGGCCTGCGCACGTTCGTCGAAACCGATCAGCAGGCGCTGGCCACGTTGTTTCCGCAGTTTGCGGGGTAATTGTCCTTTTCGTGCATTTTCTTACGGTTTCCCCGCAGAGCCTTTATTCATAAGGGCCCCAGGTCTCTGCCGACAATTGTCTGCTGCCCTCCAGTGACTTCGGGAGTACGATATTCGCCCGCGATTTCGGATCGCGCCACCTTGACGGGGGCACAAGATGCCGGGCTTGGAATTTCGCTATGTGGGAAGAGACTCCCTACCCACGCGTCTGCCGGAGTTCGACGTCGAGCATTACTTCGCGTTGACCGCTAGCGATGTCGCCGCGATCAACCAGAAGTTCCGACGCGCCAGCCGCCCTGGAGTCGCCATTCAGTTGGTCTTTCTGCGCGCCAGCGGCCGTACGCTGGACCAACTCAACACACTCCCCCGTCAGTTGCTGCGCTATATCGGCGAAAAACTCGCCGTCGAGACACCAACGATCGCCTCGCTGCGCACCATTTACCAGCGATACCCGACGCTGTATGAGCATCAGGTCTGGGCCCTCCAATATCTGGGCCTGACACGCCTCGATGACGAGCAATGGGCCGGACTCGAAGCCTGGATGCGTCAGGACGCCGCCGAATCGCTGACCGTTGAGGAACTGCTTCAGCACGCGCACTACTGGTTGTACGAACGGCGCATTCTGATCCCGTCGACGCGTGCGCTGCAGGATCTGGCCCGCTCCATCTGGGCGGGCATCGAGCGGGATCTGCTGGCCATGATCGACGTGGTGGTCTCGCGCGAGCAGATCCTGCGGGCCGAGGCTGCGGTGTTTGCCCAGCACGCCACATCGGGCACGACGGTGCTGGAATGGCTCAAGACCCCACCCGCGCGCCACAGCCCGTCAACGATGACCGAGATGCTGGCCAAGATCAGCTTCTTGAAGGACCTCGGCGCGCATACCTGGACATTTGACGCGGTCCCCATCGAGAAACAGCGGGCCTACGGCCAACGTATCCAGGCCCGCCGTCCCGCCAAAATCCGCGAACTCAAAGCGTCGACGCGCACGCTCGAACTGGTGTTCTTCCTGCGTGTCACCTTGCTGGAGTTGACTGACGCCATGGTGTACCAAAGCGGGCGCCGTATCTCAGACCTGGTCCGGCAGGCGTACAACAAGACCACGACGAAGCAAGCCCGCTCGGCGATCGAATACCGGCAGCAACTGGTGGAGATCAAGGCCCTGGTGGACGATACCCGCCGCTCGGCCGAGGACCGACTGGCCGACATCGGCAAGCTGCTTAAGGGTCTGTCCAGTCGGCCGCCGGCAAGTCACGCCGCAAGCGTGCGCGAAACCCTTACCGAAGACCACCACCGACTCCGCAACCTCCTGACACCCTTGCGGGCGTTGGAATTCGCCAGTCACGGTAACGATCCTGCCATGCGCCAACTCGATCTCGTTGGCGGTTTGCACGATCGGGGCATGACGGAGTTGCCGCCAGACTGCAATGTGCCAGTGAGCGCCAGTTGGCGCGACCTGGTCGACGGTGAGGACCGCCAGCGCGCGCTGCGTGCCTTGGAGGCCTCTGCTGTAATGAGTTTGCGCAAGGGGCTGCGCCGCGGCACGGTGTGGATCAACCATAGCCTGTCGTTTCGAGAACGAGACCAGTTGCTGATTCCGCCGGCACAGTGGGAGGTCGACCGCGACCGGCATCTGTCTTCGCTCGGCCTGCCAAGCCAAGCGAGGCTCTATCTTGATCGCCTGACCGAGCATTTGAAGGCGGGTCTCGCTGCGCTGGACGAGGCCCGTGAGGCTGGCCACTTTACGATCGACGCGGACGGCATCCTGCATTTGTCGCCATTGGAAGCGCAGACCACGGATACCACGCCTCAACGCACCCGAGATCTGCTGTTCAAGGACATCGGCAGCGCACAGTTTGCCGACATGATTCTGGAGATGGATGCGCGCACCAATTTCAGTGAAGTGCTGTTGGCGCGCAAGGCGCGGGATGCCCACGAACTCGTCTCCCTTTATGCAGCCCTGATCGCGCACGGCACCGAACTGGATGCCAAGGGCGTCGCGGCGATGATCCCGCAGTTGGACCTCGCGCACGTCTCCACCGCGATGCGCTCCCTGGAAATGCCCGGCCGGCTGCGCCGCGCCAACGAACGTGTGGTGGAGTTCCAGCGCACGCACCCGATCACCGATCTATGGGGCACCGGCCAACTCGCCTCCAGCGACTCCATGAGCCTGGACACGTCCCCACATCTGTTCTACGCGCGCGCTGATCCCCGCCGACGCACGCACGCCGCTGGCGTCTATACGCACGTGCTGGATCAGCATGGGATCGTCTACAACCAGCCGATGGTGCTCAACGAGCGCCAAACTGGCGCGGCGATCGAAGGCGTCATGCGTCACAACGAAACCCGCGCTGACGGTGGGCTGCTGCGGCTCGCCGTCGACACCCATGGCTACACGAACGTGGGGATGGCGGTGGCCAAGCTACTTGGCTTTGACCTCTGTCCCTGGCTGCGCAACCTGTCGGAGCGCAAGCTGTACCTGCCGCGTGCCCTGTCGGTGACGGAGGGATTGTCGGCTGCCGTGTCGCACGAGGTCTCCCTCAAGGCGATCCGCGACGGCTGGGATGGCTTGCTACGCCTGGTGGCGTCCATTCACGCGGGGCGCGTGAGCGCGATCGTTGCGCTGCAACGCTTCGGCAGTGCTGCCCAGGGTGACCCGATCCACCGGGCAGCGGATCACCTGGGCAAGCTGCTGCGCACGCTGTTCCTATGCGACTTTTTCAGCAACATCGAGTTTCGTCGCGAGTTGCGCACGCTCCTCAATCGGGGTGAATCCGTGCACCATCTCCAGCGGGCGATTTATATGAGTAAGGTCCAACACGAGCGCGGTCGCCGCCAGGACGAGATGATCGCGATTTCCGGGGCGCTCTCGCTGCTGACCAATCTGGTGATTGCCTGGAATACCGAGCGGATGCAAACGACGGTGGATACGTGGCAGCGCAAGGGGCAACGGATCGACGATGACTGGCTGCGCCGCATGGGGCCGGCACACTTCGCCCATGTGAATTTCCGGGGCGTTTTGAGCTTCAAGATCCACCAATTTCAGGATGCCCTGTTGGAGGCGGCACCTCGCCGGCGTGCGAGCCAAGCATGAAGTCCTGCTTGGCACGGGTCGGCCGCAATCGCGTTTATTAGAGGTTCATGCAAGGTTACTGCGTCAAAGCAATGGCAGAGGTCCGCCAGACCGGACCTGTCAGACTGCAATGCCCGGCCGGGGTGCGACCGACAGCGCTGTTTCGATCCGATGCTGGGCAAATGGGTCGGCCGCGTCGATATAGCGCATGGCCGAGCGTACGTCCTTCCAGCCGACGTATTCCATCAGCATCTTGAGATCCCACTGGTTCGAGTTCGCCCAGGTTGCAAAGCCCCGTCGTAGTGAGTGGCTGCTGTAGCGGTCCGATTGCGGCAGTCCTGCGCGATGGAGCAGCGCGCGCAACAAAGGCACGATGCTGCTGGCCTGCAGTCCATCGGCTGCGATTCGGCTCCAGCGGTCAATCCTGCGGAACGCGGGGCCCTCGGTCAGGCCGGACGCCGCCAACCAGGCCTCGTAGGCGGCGACTGGGCACAAGCGCGACAACGCGGGCGCCTTGTGGGTCGTACCGACATGGTTGCGGTCCGTCTTGGTGCGCGGCAGGAAAATCGTCATGCCCCGGCCGGGCTCCACCGTGATGTGCTCGATCTGCAGCCGACTCAGTTCGTCCGACCGGAAGCCCCGCCAGAAGCCGATCAGCACCAGCGCCTTGTTGCGGGTATGCACCTGGAGTTGATGGGCGTTGCCCTCAGACGAGGCGGTCGCGATCTGCGCATCCAGCGAGGCAACCAGTTGCTCCAACTGGGCGAGCTGCAATGGCTTGGCGCGCCGCTCCTGCGCGGGGTGCAGTGCCTGGATGCCCTTGAGCACCTTGCGGACGTGCGGTGCTCGCGTGGGGTCGGGAAAGCCCTGCGAAACGTGCCACTGCGCGATCGCAGCCAACCGTTGGCGCAGCGTGTTGATGGAAAGCGTCTGTGCGTGCTCAGCCAGATAGCGTGCAACGCTGTCGGCGCTGGCCGGCAGGAAGCCACCCCACTCTTGCTCGAAATGACGGATGGCGGACTGATAGCTGCGCCGTGTGTGATCGCGGGTCGCTGCCTGCAGATACCTGTCGATATCCGCCATTGAACTCTCAAATCAAGGTAGCGACTACGCTTTGCTCGATGCCTTCTGCGATCGGAGGTTATACGCGAAGCTGAGCACAATGATCAGCAAGATCGCCACCTGTGCGATCACCGTCTGCATGGACGGGTAAATCCCCAGCACGTCAATACGCGGCATCGAAATCGGCGTGATGTGCAGAAAACCAACCTTCTGCAACGCCGCAACGCCCTTGCCGATCAGCACCACTGCCAGGACCGCGACCAGAGCCGAGCTGAAGGCAAAGAACTGGCGGATCGGCAGGCGCGCCGAGGAGCGCAGCAGCACGACGGCGATGATCGCCAGGATCGCAATCCCGGAGCCCAAGCCGGCCAGCAGGTAGATGCCGTTCCCTTCGCTCCACAGCGCGGCGTAGAACAGCACGGTCTCGAACACCTCGCGGTACACCGTCACGAATGACAGCACGAACAGCATGATCGCCGAGCGCTTGTTCAGCGCGGAGGACAGCTTCTGCTTCACATAGGCCTGCCAGCGACCGGCCAGGCTCTTCTGGTGCATCCACATGCCCACGCCGAGCAGGACCACGGCCGCAAAGATTGCCGAGAAGCCTTCGGTCATCTCGCGGCTGGCACCGCTCAAATCCACCAGGTAGGTAGCGACGGCCCACGTCAGTCCACCGGCGGCCAGCGCAACAATCCAGCCGGCATGGACGTATGGCAGCACGTCGGTGCGTTCGGCCTTCTTCAGGAAGGCCATCATGGCGACCACGACAAGCAGTGCCTCCAGGCCCTCGCGCAGCAGGATCGTCAAGGCGCCCAGGAACGTCGACAGCGGGTCGTTGGTGCCACCCAGTGCATCCTGGGCTTCAGTCAGCATCGTCTGCAGATGCTGCGCGATGTCCCGTACCTGCTCGGCCTGACCGGTAGTGATCGCGTTGCGATACAGGCCCATCATTTTTTCGATGTCCTGGAACAGCGACTGGTTCTTGGCGGCCAGGGCCGGTTCGACCGGCTCGAAGCCGTCGAGGTAGGCGGAGAGCGCCAGGCGCGAGGCAGTCGCTTTGTCGCCCTGGTCGAAGGCGGCTACGCTCTCTTTGAGCTTGTCCTTGGCGATTGCGAGACTGTCTGCGTTGGAGGCGTTCAGCACATCCGGCGCGCTTCTCAAATAGGCGGTCAATTGCCGCGCGGCATCCGGGCTGATCGTCTTGGCCAGCAACGCTTCTGGCGTCTGGCTGAGCTTGGCGAGCGTCGGCACCGCGCTATGCAGCTCCGGGCGGGATGCCCACAATTTGGCGCCGGCTTGCCGGTCCGCATCGGAATAGGACAAGGTCGACGCAAAATAGGCCAGTGCCCAGCGATCATCGTCAGTGAGCTGCGCGAAGCTCGGCATCGAGGTGCCCTCGACACCGCGCGTGATGATCTGCTGGAGGGCGAAGACGCTGCGCTCCTGGGCGCGCTGATGATCGGCCAGGGCTATGGGGGGCGGGCTCAGCTTGGCGGCCAGCGGACCATCGGCGTGTCCGGTGTTGCCATGGCAGGACGCGCACTGGCTTTGATACAGCGTAGCTCCATGCTTCAGGTCGGGCACCTTGCTGGGCGCCATCGGCACCGGGTAGGCGGCCAGCAAGCTGTCCGCGAGCTTATGCGCCTGTTCACCGACGACGGTGGGTGCGGCCTTGTCGGCGATGAGCGTGCGCAACGCGCCAGCATCCTTGAGCAAGGCTTGCGTCTGTGGCCCCGCCGGCAACTCGGCAATCTGGCGCTGCGCCGCATGCGCAAACTCCTGCATTTCGGCGTACTCATCGGCATTGGCCACCTGGCCGTCCTTGACGGAGCGACCGTAATCGACCGCCAGATAGTCGAGTAATTGCCAGACCTGCTTGGTCTTGTCTTGAGTGGACAGCGTGTCGGCGTACGCGCTTGAAACCGATGTCAGCAGGTAGAACAGGATGAGGGTGACGACGCGCTGCAGTTGCATGAAGAGCCTACCGGCGAAGCGGGAGAAATGGCTTTAAATGAGAATGATTGTAATTCATGTTTCGTGACGCAGATGTCGCGCTGGTCAAAAAACATGCGGCCGAAGGGGTCACATAGCGAACCCGTTCGGCCATTCCCCTTCGTGTCAGCGGTGCGTGCCGTCTCCAGTGCACGTGCCGCTACCTTCGGACAACCCCTGCAGGATTCCGCAAGCTTCTGCAGCTCGCCCGTCGGAACAGGTCTCGCGCAGCGCGCACAAATGGTGCTTTAACACCCCCAGTGCCTCGATACGCCGCTCGACTTCCTCGATGTGCTTGTCCAGGAGGGTGTTCACCGCGCCGCAATCCTCGTCCGGTCGCTCGCGGTAGCGCAGGAGTGTCCGCACGTCGTTCAGCGGCATGTCCAATGACCGGCAGTGGAGGATGAACTGCAGCCGCTCAATGTGCCGCTCGCTGTACAGCCGGAAGTTGCCCGAGCTGCGGTCCGGCGGCGGCAACAGGCCTTCGCGCTCGTAGTACCGGATGGTTTGAATCGGGCAGGCCGTGCGCTTGGCGAATTCACCGATCTGAATGTTCATGATGTCGGGCCGAAGTCCCTTGACTCTATAGTAGCTATAGAGTGTGTACTTGAGTCCAATCCATTTCAAGCGACAAAGGGAGGTGCTGTGAGTGATTGCGGCTCCAAGGGGTGCGGTTGTGCTGCCACCAACGTGGTGACGCCGGCGGACGGCGATGCGGCGGCTGTTGACCTGAAACGATCCCGCTACCGGATCGACAACATGGACTGCCCGACGGAAGAAACGCTCATTCGCAATAAGCTGGCGGCGCTGCCCGGCGTGGTCAACCTTGAGTTCAACCTGATGCAGCGTTCGCTGGCCGTCCAGCACCGGCTGCCATCCCCGGCGCCGATCGAGCAAGCCTTGGCAGCCGTTGGCATGCGAGCGGTTCGCGCCGATGAAAGCCCCGCCGGGCAGAGCACAGTCCTGACCATTCGTCAGATGGACTGCCCGACCGAAGAAACGCTGATTCGCGGCAAGCTGGCGGGCATGGCGGGCGTGTCAGACATGCAGTTCAATCTCGTCCAACGCACACTCGCCGTTCAACACGCTGCCGATGCGCTACCGCAAGTGCTGGCTGCCATTCAGTCGCTTGGCTTCGATGCCGAGGTGCGCGACCGCTCTGCCGCAGCACCGCTTCCCGAACAAGATGCCGCGCCCACCAAATGGTGGCCGCTTGCCATTGCCGGCGCGAACGCCGTCTTGGCGGAAGTGGTGTATTGGCTCAACGGTGGCAACCATTGGGTGGTGGTGATCCTGGCGCTGGCCGCGATCCTGACCGGCGGGCTGTCCACCTACAAGAAAGGCTGGATCGCGCTCAAGAACCGCAACCTGAACATGAACGCCCTCATGTCGATCGCAGTCACTGGGGCGATGGTGATCGGCCATTGGCCGGAAGCGGCGATGGTGATGGTCCTCTTCGCCTTGGCGGAGGTCATCGAAGCCCGTTCGCTGGACCGCGCCCGAGATGCGATCCGGGGGCTGATGGATCTCGCCCCGGAGACAGCCACGGTACAGCGCAGCGACGGCAGTTGGTCCGACGTCGATGCCAAGACCGTGGCCGTTGGCAGCCGTGTGCGGGTCAAGCCGGGCGAGCGCATCGCGCTCGATGGCACGATTCTGCAGGGGCGGTCATCCGTCAATCAGGCGCCGATCACGGGCGAGAGCCTGCCGGTCGAGAAGGCAGCGGGCGACTCCGTGTTCGCCGGCACCATCAACGAATCCGGGTCGTTCGAATATCGCGTCACCGCAGCGGCAAGCGACTCCACACTGGCACGGATCATTCACGCCGTCGAGGCCGCGCAAGGCAGTCGAGCGCCCACGCAGCGCTTCGTTGACCAGTTCGCCCGGCTGTACACGCCCATTGTGTTCGCGGTTGCGCTTGCGGTGGCCATCGTCCCTCCGCTGGTCTTCGGTGCGACTTGGCTGGACTGGATCTACAAGGCCCTAGTTCTTCTCGTGATTGCTTGCCCCTGCGCGCTCGTGATCTCGACGCCGGTGAGCATTGTGAGCGGCCTGGCGGCCGCCGCGAAGCGCGGCATCCTCATCAAGGGCGGCGTCTATCTGGAAGAGGGACGCAAGCTGAAATGGTTGGCGCTCGACAAGACCGGCACGATCACGCACGGCAAGCCAGCGCAGACGGACGTCGTGGCCTGGAACGGTGCGGACGCGTCCGCCGCCCAGATCCTGGCAGCTAGCCTGGCTGCCCGCTCCGACCATCCCGTCTCCCTGGCCGTGGCCCGCGCGGCGCAGGACCAAGGCCTAGCCCTGCGCGACGTCACCGATTTTGCGGCCTTGCCCGGACGCGGCGTCCGGGGCCATGTCAACGGTGCGCTCTATCACCTGGGCAATCATCGTCTGGTCGAGGAACTGGGCGTGTGTTCGCCGGCATTGGAAGCACAGCTTGCCGTGCTGGAAACCCAGGGCAAAACGGTCGTGATGCTGATCGGCCAGGACGGCGTACGCGCGTTGTTCGGTGTGGCGGACACCATCAAGGACAGCAGTCGCCAAGCGATCAAGGAATTGCACGCACTGGGCATCAAGACTTTGATGCTGAGCGGCGACAATCCGCACACCGCAGAGGCGATTGCGCAGCAGGTCGGTATCGACGAGGCTCGCGGTAATCTGCTGCCGGAAGACAAGCAGCGCGAAATCGAGCGCCGATCCGCACAAGGAACCATCGGCATGGTCGGCGATGGCATCAACGATGCGCCGGCGCTGGCACGGGCCGATATTGGATTCGCAATGGGCGCGGCCGGGACGGACACGGCGATCGAAACGGCCGACGTTGCGCTGATGGACGACGATCTGCGCAAGCTCCCGGCGTTTGTACGACTATCCCGGTCCACGGCCGGGGTGCTGAAGCAGAACATTGCGCTGGCGCTCGGCATCAAGGTCGTGTTCCTGGCACTGACCTTTACAGGCCAGGCCACCATGTGGATGGCGGTGTTTGCCGACATGGGCGCCAGCCTGCTGGTGGTCGGCAACGGGCTGAGGTTGCTGCGCAAATGAATTGGAAGTTCCTCGTGTACGACTGGGGCGGCTGGAACGTCGCGCTATTCCACGCCATCAACTCGGGGATGCCAAGCGCCCTGGACCCGGTGGCGTGGTGCTTTAGCCTGATTGGCAACTACTGGACTGCGCCGCTCTTGCTGCTGGGGCTCTGGCGGTGGTCGATATCAGCGTCGAATCCAGCGCGCGCGTGCGCTGTCAGGCAACGCCTCGTCACGTTTGGGTTGGCCTTCGCGCTTGCCCTGCTGGCCGCTTCCGCCTTGAAGTGGTGGCTGGATTTCCCACGGCCACCGGCGGTACTCGGCCACCTCGTGCACGTCATTGGTGAGCCGGAACTGCACTACAGCCTGCCGAGCGGGCACTCGACGTTCGCAGCGCTTGTGGTCGGGGCACTCTGGCCCTTGGTGGGTTTTCGGGGGCGTCTCGCGTTGGTGTTCTACGCCGCGTTGGTCGGGTGGTCGCGTGTTGCCGCCGGGATGCATTTCCCGGCGGATGTGGTCGCCGGCTGGATGCTCGGGGCTAGCAGCGTCGCTATAGCAGGGTTGTTGCGCTCAGCATTGATGTCACGACAAGGCGCCCTCGTGAAGGGACTTTCTGGCTGATTCCGCAGCATGCAGCGGCGCACGACCGATGGGCCGTGCGCCGCCGAGGGTTTACTTGCTCCGCAAATCGACGACGGTCGGCTGACCGTCGACCATATCAAAGACGGCCCACACCGCTTGGCCCTCCTTGAAGTGCTGCAGTGATGCCTTGTCCTTGACGGCAAACGTCATCGTCATGGCGCCCATGCCGAGATTGTCGATGGCGCCGTGCTTAAGCGTGACCTTGCCGGTGTCGAGGTAGATCTTGCGGACCTCTGCTGCCACGGGCTTGGGCGCCTGCTTGGTTTGACCAGCAGGCTTCATGTCCATACCTTCCATCGGCGTGGCCGCAAAGGCGGCTGGAGTCGACGCCAGCGTCAGGGCGAATACAACAGCGGAAACGTAGTTCATCGTGAGACCTTGTCATGAGAGGGTGGTTGGGGAATGGATTGCCCGCTGCCACGCCTGCGCAGCAGCAGGTAGACAGCAGGAACGACAAACAGGGACAGCAACGGCGCGGTGATCATGCCGCCGACCATCGGCGCGGCAATGCGCTGCATGACTTCGGAGCCTGTGCCGTCCGACCACATGATCGGGAGCAGGCCAGCCAGGATGACGGCCACCGTCATGGCCTTGGGGCGTACACGCAGCACGGCGCCTTCCTGAATCGCTTCCAGTAGCGCTTGGGTAGAAGTTTGACCGTTTTCCTGCCGCTCGGTCCAAGCGTGTTTGAGATAGAGCAGCATGATCACGCCGAATTCGGCCGCCACCCCGGCGAGCGCAATGAAGCCGACGACTCCGGCCACCGACAGGTTATAGCCGAGCAGATACAGCAGCCAGAACCCGCCGATCAGTGCGAGCGGCAGCGTGCCCATGATGAGCAGCGCCTCGTCGATACGGCCGAACACGAGGTACAGCAGCACGAAGATGATCAGCAAGGTGAATGGTACGACCACCTGCAGCTTGGCACTCGCACGCTCCAGGTACTCGAACTGCCCTGACCAGCTCAGCGCGTAGCCCGCCGGCATCGGCACCGCCTTGGTCACTGCTGCCTGCATGTCCTTCACCGCCGAGCGCAGGTCGCGCCCCCGGATATCGACATAGATCCAACCCGAGAGCCGGGCATTCTCGCTGCGCAGCATCGGCGGGCCCTGCACGACGCGGATGTCCGCGACGTCGGACAACACAATCTGCTGGCCCCGGTCAGTGACAATCGGCAAACGCCGCAACTGCTCCACGGAATCCCGATAATCGCGCGGATAGCGGAGGTTGATCGGGAAGCGGGCCAGGCCGTCAACCACCTCACCGACATTATCGCCACCGATGGCGGATGACACGATGCTTTGCACGTCGTCGATGTTCAGGCCGTATCGGCCGGCGGCCTGTCGGTTGATGTCCACGTCGATGTATCGTCCGCCGGACAACCGCTCCGCTAGCGCAGAGGTGACACCCGGCACGGTTTTGACGGTCTCCTCGATCCGAGTGGTCAGTCGATCGATCTCCTTCAAGTCCGTGCCCGCCACCTTGATGCCGACCGGGCTCTTGATGCCGGTGGCGAGCATGTCGATGCGGTTGCGGATCGGTGGCACCCAGATGTTGGACAGCCCCGGCACCTTGACCACGCGGTCGAGTTCTTCCACCAGTTTGTCGGTCGTCATACCGGGGCGCCACTGGTCGTGCGGCTTGAACTGGATGGTGGTCTCGAACATCTCGATCGGCGCCGGGTCCGTTGCGCTGTCCGCGCGCCCAGCCTTGCCGTACACGCTGGCCACTTCGGGAACCGTCTTGATGAGGCGGTCGGTCTGCTGCAGGAGCTGAGCCGCCTTGCCGGCCGACAACCCAGGCAATGCTGACGGCATATACAGCAGATCGCCCTCATCCAGCGGCGGCATGAATTCGCCGCCTGTGCGCAGGATCGGCCAGGCCGTTGCCCCCAGCAGCACAATGGCGATAGCGACCGTCGCCTTGGGATACGCCAGCACCTTGGACAGCATTGGCTGGTAGAGGCGGATCAGCCAGCGGCTGAGCGGGTTCGATTGCTCGCTCGGGATACGCCCGCGGATCAGGTAGCCCATCAGCACAGGCACCAGCGTGACCGACAACCCAGCCGCTGCCGCCATCGAATACGTCTTGGTGAACGCCAGCGGCGAGAACAGGCGGCCCTCCTGCGCCTCCAGCGTGAACACGGGGATGAACGACAGCGTGATGATCAGCAGCGAGAAGAACAGCGCCGGCCCCACTTCTGCCGCCGATTCCCCGATCACGTTCCAGCGCTCGTGGCCTGTGAGTTCGCGGCCGGGGTTGTCCTCGAGCCAATGCTCCAGATGTTTGTGCGCGTTCTCGATCATCACCACGGCCGCGTCGACCATGGCGCCGACGGCGATGGCGATGCCACCCAGCGACATGATGTTGGCGTTGACGCCCTGGTATCGCATCACCAGGAAGGCCGCCAGGACGCCCAGCGGCAGCGAGACGATTGCCACCAGTGCCGAGCGCAGATGGAACAGGAACACCAGGCACACGACAGCGACGACGATGAATTCCTCGATCAGCTTGTGCGTCAGGTTGTCCACCGCGCGCTTGATCAAACCGGACCGGTCGTAGACAGGA
This sequence comes from Ralstonia sp. AU12-08, assembly GCF_000442475.1. Taxonomy (NCBI): domain Bacteria; kingdom Pseudomonadati; phylum Pseudomonadota; class Betaproteobacteria; order Burkholderiales; family Burkholderiaceae; genus Ralstonia; species Ralstonia sp. AU12-08. The sequence goes on from NZ_ASZV01000049.1 coordinate 127,525, forward strand.
ACGATCTCCACGCCTTCGGGCAGACTGGTGCGCAGCGTGGCGAGCTTGGCCTTGACGGCTTCGATCGTCTCCAGGGCATTCTTGCCTGAACGCAGGATGACGACGCCACCTGCCACCTCGCCCTGACCGTTCAGTTCCGCGATGCCACGGCGCATCTCGGGCCCGAGTTGGACGGTGGCGACATCGCCCAAATGCACGGCGATGCCCGCATCGTTCGTCATCAGGGGAATCTGCCGGAAGTCGTCGAGCGTCTTCAGGTAGCCGCTGGCGCGGACCATGTACTCGGCTTCGCCCAGTTCCAGCACGGAGCCACCGGTCTCCTGGTTGGCACCCTTGAGCGCTGCCAGCACCTTGGCCTGTGTCAGGTTGAACGCACGCAGCCGGTCCGGCTGCAACACCACCTGGAACTGCTTGACCATGCCGCCGACGGAAGCGACCTCCGCGACGTTCGGCAGGGCCTTCAACTCGAAGCGCAGGAACCAGTCCTGCAACGCCCGCAGTTGGGCCAAGTCGTGCCGGCCGGTCTTATCGACCAGCGCGTATTCGTAGATCCAGCCCACGCCGGTGGCATCCGGGCCCAGCGCCGGTTTGGCCGCCGCAGGCAGGCGGGACTGCACCTGGTTCAAGTACTCCAGCACGCGCGAGCGTGCCCAATACAGGTCAGTCCCGTCCTCGAACAGCACATAGACGAACGAATCGCCGAAGAACGAGTAGCCGCGCACCGTCTTGGCGCCCGGCACCGACAGCATGGTGGTGGTCAGCGGATACGTGACCTGGTTTTCCACGATCTGCGGCGCTTGGCCAGGGAACGGCGTGCGGATGATGACCTGTACGTCCGACAGGTCGGGCAGCGCATCGAGCGGCGTGCTGCGCGCGGCCCACAGACCCCAGGCCGTCAGCATGACGGTCGCTAGCAGCACCAGGAAGCGGTTGCGGATGGACGCGAGAATCAGCCGTGCGATCATGGCTTGCCCCCCTGATCCGCGCCGGCCGGCTCGACCGAGGACAGGACTGCCATGCCATCGTCATGCAGTTGGAACCGGAAGCGCACACGGTCCCCAGGCTTGAAGCGCTTTGGCAGGCCGGAGGGCGGTGCGGCAAAATCCATTGTCATCGCGCTCCAGTGCGCGGACGGAATCGCGCCATGTGAGATCGTCAGGCCTTCGCTGGTGACAGCCTCAATGCGGCCGACGCCTTCATGCTCGATGGCGGCCGCTGCGGGCGCGGAGGCCGCAGGTGGCGATGCCATGCGTTGGGCGGTGCCGCGCAGGCTAGCTTCCGAATCAATCAGGAACTGCCCGGAAACCACCACCTTCTGTCCCGCGCTCAAACCGTCGGTCACTTCGGTCTGCCCATTGGCTTCGGCTCCGGTCTTGACTTCGATGGGGTTGAAGCCGCCATTGCCGGCGTCCACCATGACGATCGTGCGCGTACCGGTGCGAATCAACGCCTCCGTGGGGACCAGCAGCTTGTCCGGGCCGGCTTGCGCGCCAAACCGCACGTTGGCGAACATGCCGGGCAAGAGGCGGCGGTCCCGGTTCTGGAGTTCGACGCGCACCTTGACGGTTCGCGTATTGGCATTGACGTCGGGCAGGATGGCATCCACCTTGCCGGTCAGCGCGTGTCCAGCGATTGCCGTCGCCGTGGCCGTCACCGCCTGGCCCGGGCGGATGGCCGATGCTTGGCTCTCGGGAATCTCCGCCAAGACCCACACGGTGGACAAGTCGGCAATCTTGAAGAGCGTCATGCCGGGTGCGACAGCCATGCCGTCCCGGACCCCGACCTCGGTGATGACGCCATCGATGTCGCTGGAAATCGCCAGCCGTGGCTGTGGCTTGCCGGTGGATTCGACCAGCCGGATCTGCGCCTCCGTCATGCCGGCCTGGCGCATGCGCAGCAACGCTGCGCTGCGCAGGTCCCCCTGCAGGGCGTTGGCCGTACGCGAAACGGCCAGGTACTCCTCTTGTGCGGCGACCCATTCCGGCGCGTAGACGACGATCAGCGGTTGCCCGCGCTTGACCGGGTCTAACGTGGTTTTCGCGTACGCCCGTTCGACAAAGCCGGCGGCGCGCGCTTGAATGATCTCGATGCCGCGCTCGTTGATGGCGATATTGCCGGGCACTTCCAGCATGGCGTCCAGCCGGCCGGTCTTGACCTCAGCCGTGCGCACAGCAAGATTCTGTGCCACACGGCCATCAACCGTGACGGCGGCGCTCCCGCCGGCGCCATTCTCGTAGACGGGGGCAAGCGGCATGTCCATGAAAGGTGATTTGCCTGGTTTGTCGAAACGCTGGCCAGGTGCCATGGGGTCTTGCCAATAGAGAATCCGCTTGCCCGTCTTGGGATCGATGTCGCCCGCTTTGAGCGGGGCATCGGCGGCTTGGGCAGATGCTGCCGCCTGCGTGGGCGCGCTCCGCTGTCCCTGCCTCACGCCAAGGTAGTAGGTGGCGCCCATGCCAAGGCTCGCCAACACCAGACTGGCTGCAATGCGCGCAAAGATGGTTCGGTTCATGGTTGAACTCCAACGTTGGAGGTCGGCTGGTTTGCCGTGGGGAGCGGTTTGAGGAAGGCGAGCTCGGCCCAGAGTTGGGCCGTCGACGCTTCGAGCTTGAGACGTTCCAGCGCAAGGTCGAGTGCCTTGCGGCTTGCCTCGGCGACCGCGGCGAGCGAACCGCTTCCAGTCCGGTAGGACGTTAGCGCTGCCTCGGTTTGCGCGCGCGCTAGCGGGACGGTCGTGGTTTGATAGCGATCCAGGCGGCGTTGGTTCAGTCGCAACGTCTCGCGCTTGCCCAGAATCTGGCCCACCATGTTGCGCCGCAAGACTTCTGCTTGAGCGCGCGCGGCATTGGCTTGCGCCAGCTTGGCCGAGACCTCGCGGTCCTGGCGGTTCTTCTGATCCCAGGGAATCGGCAGGGAGACGTTCAACGACACCATGTTGGCGTAAGCCGGTCCGCGCTGGCTATACATCAGCTCCACCGTCACGTCGGGTGTCTTGGCCGCACGAGAGACACGTCCTTCAGCGTCCGCCATGGCGGCTTGCGCGCTGGCAGCGGCCACATCGGGCAGGGTATCGATGGCCGCGTCGTCCAGCGCGTCGAGCCACTGCGGGACGTCGAACCTGGGGGGCGCGGCGGGCGGGCGGCTGGATGCGTCGCCTACCCAGCGCCGCAGCATGGCCTTGGCAGACGCTTCCGTCGCCCGGGCCTCGTCGGTCCGGTCTTGCAACTGCTGCCGTTCAAGGCGTGCAGCTACGATGTCGGCGCGTGAGCCGCGATTGCCGCGATAGGCCGCCTCGGCTGCCTCGACCTGCAAGGCGACAGAGGCTGTTTGTTCCGCCAGCAGTTGAACGGTACGTGCGGCATACCAGCGGTCAAGCCAGGCTTGCGCTGTGCTGCGCTGGACGGCTGCCAGCGCGGCGACACGCTGTGTTTCGGCCGCGGAGGCCTCGGCGTTGAAACGTTCCGCACGGGCACGGCGCTTCTCGGTCCGCGTGAGCTCTTGCATCACGCTGACCGAGCGCATGGTCATGAAATCGGTGCCGATGGAGAACCGGTCGCTGCCATCGGCGGGAACATTGTTCACGCCGAATTTGAGGACAGGGTCGGGCAGTTGGGCTGCCGCCACGGCCATGTCGAGCGCCGACTGTACACCGGCGCGGGAGGTTTCCGCGTCGGCGGAGCGGGACGATGCCAAGCCGATCGCTTCCTGCAAGGAGAGCGCATCGGTCTGGCTATACGCCAGATGACTGCTTAAAAGCAGCAGGACGGCGAGCGCGAGCAAGCGCCCACCGCGTGGGGGAAAACGCAAAAGCATAAAGCCTCCGGAAAGCAACGACCACCTTGCCGGTTAGGCGGCAAGGCGTGAGAGATACGTCGCTTCGGAGGCTACGTGCGGAAACAGCAGTTCAGGATGGGAATCGGGGGTGGTGGTGCACGGGGCGCCACATCGGCGAGCAAGACCGATTGGCCGTCCGCCATGATGACTGGCTCGGCCGTGATCATCCGGATCAGGACGGGCAGGAAGATGGGAATCTGCGGCGATACGTGATTGGCCGACTTGGTGCCGCTCTGGCAGTGCTCAAGACAGAGGCCGTCATGCTGGTGCACATCCTGCTGCGCCTGCATGGCCATCTCGGGGCACGACTGCACCATGGCACCGGCGTCGGTCGCATCGGCCATGGTGGGCATGACCTCCGCTGAGCCGCGGCTTGCCGCACAGGCGTATGCTGCCGCTGCCAGTTGAACTGTCAGGAAAGCGATGACTAGGAATCCGGCGAACCACGGCCGGCGAAGCGATGCGCGCACGTTCTGCAGATGATGTGATTGGATCGAATGGTAACAGCGGCTACGCGCGATGTGCACGCGGACGCGGCTTATGATCGAACGGGTTGATCTGCCGCAAACGTGCCATCGCGCGATGGGCGTCCTGCCGATAATGCAGAACGCCCCACCGTGTTATTTCGGCGCTTGAATCATGTCTTGGCAGGGCTGCGGCATCGCAGGCATGCCAGCGCTTTTCTGCGCTTGCGCTGCGCGGATCTGCGCAAGTTTCGCGTTGCGAGCTTTCTCGATGACCTGCCAGTCTGGCCCGGCAATGGCCGTCAACGATGTCAAAACAGCCGCCAAGCCGACAGCGGAAAGAATGACCTTCTTCATGGTGATGCTCCAGTGATTTCACGCGGGGCCGGCATGAATGCCGGCTTAGCAATTTGCGTGGCGTATTCGCTTACGCCGCTATACGGATGCCGCACTGCAAAAAGGCGCGATCCGTAAAGCTAAATGGAGCGGGCTCGGGGTGGCCGTTCGAGCGGCACAGGAACTGCGGAAATATAGACAGGCTCCTGGGCGGGAACCAGGATGTGCATCCCCTTGGCGCCGAGCGGCATCGCTGGGCTGGAAAGCGCCCCGATCACAGCGCAGAAAGACACGCAAGGAGCGGTGTCCGTGCAGTCGGAACCACTCTGGGCATGGCCGTCACCGGTGATATGGCAGGGGTGTCCTTTCTCGGCTTGTACGACATCATGCGCTGTCGACAGCCCTGGCAGACCCACAGCGCCGTGCATCTGCATTGATGCCATGGGGAGCCCGCGCGCAGGCAACGCCACGGCAAGCAGCACGATCATCAGCATGCGCCAAAGGGGATTCATCGCGCGCGGATTTTTGTCAGATGTTGCGTAGGTTCAAGCTAACGGTCAGCAGGTATGCGTCACGCACGCCTGTTGACCAATTCTGGGCAGTATTCACCTTCCCACAATGGCAACGTCAAGGTTTCTTTGATGGTTCCTGCTGTTTGAGCATCTGGTCCATCATCATCTGCATCATGTCCATGCGGTTTTCCATCATGTTCATGCGCTGCTCCATGGGCATGCCCGAGCCGCCCATCATCGGCGCCGCACCGCCGGCCCCCATCCCTTGACCGCCCATCATGTCCATCATCATCGGGCCGCCCATACCGTGCATTGTCTGCATCGTGTCCTGCATGGCCTGCATGTGCTCGGCCATCAGACGTTGCCGTTCCTTCGGGTCCTTGGTCTGATGGATCTTGTCCATCTGGGCCTGCATCTTCTTCATCTGCTGACGGGCTTGCTCGAAGCGCTTTTCCGTATCCGCAGAGTTTGCCGTGGCAGGGGCAGTCTTCGCTGGGGTTGCCGCACTAGGCTGGCTCGCTGCGGCGGGGTGGTGCTCGTCAACGGCCCAGACCGATGCACTGGCGATCAGCAGCGCGCCTGCTACAAGAAAGCCAACATGCTTGTTGTTCGTCATGGTGCTGCCTCCTGAAATGATGGGATTTCATTTTGATATGCGATCGGTGGTCGCCAGTTGACGTATCACAACGAATTGCTCTCGCTTGACCCGTATCAACCTCCCGTTCCGGGCGTGGAACACACTGCAATCGTAGTTGTGCCCAGACCTAATCAAGTTAAACAATCAGCACATCCGAGGTTGGCATGCCAAGCGATTCCATCGGACACCATCGTGGCGATCAAGTGGTCGGTCGGCAGAGCGCGCTGCGCATCGCTCAACCGGTCGTCGATGCCGGTCGCGTGCGCGATCCGGTTTGCGGTATGGAGATTTCCCCTGCGCAGGCAGCAGCCAGCACGGAAGTCGGGCATCAGCGCTATTGGTTCTGTTCTCGGCACTGTGAGAAGACTTTTCTCGCTGATCCGGCGCGATATCTCTCGCATGACGCGCATGACGCGCATGACCACGACGGCGCGGCCCATGATCACGCGCCAACCGGAGTTGCTGCGGTGTCCGCAAGCACGAAGCAACTGGCCAAGGACCCCATCTGCGGAATGATGGTTGACAAGGCCACTGCCTTGTCCGCAGAGCGAGGAGGGCGAAAGTACTACTTCTGCAGCGAGAGCTGTCTGCACACGTTTGAGTCGCCGGAGTCCGAACTGAAGGCGATGAAGACGCGCGTCACCATTGCCTTGACCGGTGTGCTGGCGTTGGCGGTGTTACGCGCCGGGGCGTTTCTGGCCTTGGCTGCAGGTGCGACCCTGCTGACTTGGGCGCCCATTCCGGCGCTGCCTTGGTTCACATGGGGAATATGGCTGTTCCTGCTGGTGACCCCCGTACAGTTCATTGGAGGTTGGAGCTTCTACAAAGGCGCGTGGAACGCGGTCCGCACGCGCAACATCAACATGGATTTCCTGATCGCGCTGGGTACGTCGGTAGCGTACTTCTACAGCGTGGTCGTGTTGTTCTTCCCATCCTGGTTGCCGGTGAAGGTGGCCGAACGCGATGTCTACTTCGAGGTGTCCGCGGTCATCATCGCTTTTGTGCTGCTGGGCAAGTACATGGAGGAGATCATCAAAAAGAAGTCCTCCGCCGCAGTCCGTCGCCTG
>NZ_ASZV01000050.1:0-81492 GCF_000442475.1 Ralstonia sp. AU12-08
GGTGCGGATACGGCGCTGGCGCAGATCATCAAGATGGTAGAAGACGCGCAGGCAAGCTCGGCACAGATTCAGCGGCTGGCCGACCAGGTGACCGGCTATTTTGTGCCGGCGGTCGTGGGCGTTGCACTGCTGGCTGTCATCGGATGGACGCTCGCGGGGCATTTCCCGCAGGGGCTGCTCGCCTTTATTGCCGTGCTTATCATCTCCTGCCCGTGCGCTCTGGGTGTAGCGACGCCTGCCGCCTTGATGGTCGGCGTGGGAAAAGGCGCGGACGCCGGCATCCTGATCCGCGGCGGCGAAGTGCTCGAACGCGCTGAGAAATTGACCACCGTTGTCTTTGACAAGACGGGCACGATTACGCGCGGCGAACCGACCGTGACCGATATCCTGCCGCTTGGGACACACCAGGAAGCCGAGCTGCTCAGTATTGCTGCAGCGGTCGAGTCCGGCTCGGAGCATCCGCTGGGCGAAGCGATCGTCCGTGCCGCACAGCATCGTGAGCTGGCGACGCGTAAGGCGAACAACATCCAGGCGCTGTCGGGGATGGGTATTCAGGGGGCCATCGACGGCCAGCAGGCCTGGCTAGGAAACCGGCGCATGCTCGCGCAGCAGGCCATCTCAGTCGATACGATTGAAGCGACGCTGGCCGGGCTGGAGGCTGATGGCAAGACAGCGATGCTGGCGGGGATCGGGCATGAACTGCTTGGCATCATCGCCGTGGCCGATACGGTCAAGCCAGAGGCGTCAGAGGCCATTGCCATGCTCAAGTCGCGCGGCATCAAGGTGGTTCTGCTCAGTGGGGATAACCAGCGCACCGCGCAAGCTATCGGGCGGCAGGTCGGCATCGAGCGCGTAATCGCAGAGGTCATGCCGGAAGACAAGGTCAAGACCATCCAGGGCTTGCAGAAGGACGGCGAGGTGGTTGCCATGGTCGGCGATGGGGTCAACGACGCGCCCGCGCTCGCTGCGGCGGATATCGGCGTCGCTATCGGCTCGGGCTCGGATGTGGCCAAGGAGACCGGCAGCATCATCCTGATCCGCAATGACGTACGCGACGTGGCGGCTTCCATCGAGTTGTCCCGCGCCACGATGCGCAAGATCAAGCAGAACCTGTTTTGGGCCTTCTTCTACAACACCATCGGCATTCCGGTGGCGGCTTTCGGCCTGCTCAATCCCATCCTGGCGGCGGCGGCGATGTCGCTGTCCTCGCTTAGCGTGGTGGCGAATTCGGCCATGCTCAAGCGCGTGCGGCTGACAAGTAAGGCGCAGGAGGTGCCGGCATGAAACCCGCTGTCTGGTTCTGTGCCGCCGTGGCGACGGCGCTGGCCGCCGCCATCCTCTATTGGTACGGAATCTCACTGTTCTCGGTGCTGGTTGCGCTGATTCTCCTGGCCTGTCCGGTCTGGGTGATCTGGATGAGTTTGCGTCTTTCACGGCAAACCAGACGAGAGGTTGAGGCGGCAGTGGAGCGGGAACTGAAATCGCGTAGGAAGTCGTAAGACGGAGGTGGAAAATGACCTGGCTTTCGCAAAACCTGATCTGGATCGTGCTGGGCGGATTGGTGGTGGTGTTCCTTTGGCGCAGCCAAGCGATGCGCTCCAGAGGCGGCGAGGGTGCCGGCATGATGCACGGCGCTCCAGATGCAAACAGTGACCCAGTGACCGGAAACCGGGTTGACCCGACCCACGCCATCACGGCCAATTTTGAAGGGAAGACGTTCTACTTCGAGTCTGAGCAATCTCGCGCGGTCTTTCAGCAGAATCCTTCACGTTTCGTCCACCAACACCATCGCCATCACGGCGGGTGCTGCTAGCCAGCCTTTTTTCAAGCCGATTGCCTGTGGACGAGGAGGCTCGCATGAATGATCAAATGAACCCTGAAGATGGGCCGCACGCGGCGCACAGGACAGTCTTCAGGTCCAGGTGGGTTTTGATAGGCTTCCTGCTTGTGATCGCCTATTTCCTGTTCACGGAACATCGGGCACACGTGATCCCGTTCCTGCCCTTCCTGTTGCTCGCTACTTGCCCGTTGATGCACCTGTTCATGCACCACGGCCACCAAGACGAAGGGGGCGAGCCGTCAACGCACGTACATCCAAAGGGAGAGTAACGATGCAGCACGACACACAATCCGGCTACGGGCTCTGGTCGTTGGTCATCATCAACTCGGCCATCTTCATCATCTTCGCTTTCAGCTTCACCAAGCCAAAGACCTCGCGTGACTGGCGGTCCTTCGGGGCCTTCTCGGCGTTTCTCGTGGCGCTGTTTACGGAGATGTACGGGTTCCCACTGACGATCTACTTGTTGCTGCCCTGGTTGAGCAAGCATTTTCCCGGTATCGATTTCCTCTCTCACGACGCGGGGCATTTGCTGGAGGTGATGTTCGGCTGGCGCGCTAATCCGCATTTCGGGCCGTTCCACATCCTAAGCAACCTGCTGATCTTCGGTGGTTTCATCATGCTCGCTTCCGCCTGGCGGGTGCTGTATCTGGCGCAGCAGCAGCACCGTCTGGCCACCGGTGGACTCTATACCCGCATGCGCCATCCGCAATATGTGGCGTTTGTCCTGATCATGCTCGGCTTCCTGCTGCAGTGGCCGACGTTGCTCACGCTGATCATGTTTCCAGTGCTGGTCTGGATGTATGTTCATCTCGCGCTGACTGAGGAGCGAGATGCGCTGGCCGAGTTCGGCCGGGCATACGAAGCGTATTGTGAGCGCACACCACGTTTCATCCCCCGTTGGAGCAGTGGTGCGTCGAAGGCGTCGTCTCATTGATCACGACATCCTCGGCAGGAGGCAACCCTTCGCAGCCGCTGTAACAGAGTCCGCCACTCTGATCCTCTTCTCCACGTAATGCACGTTGGCTTGGCTGGCGGCGCCCGAACCTTTCGTGGATTTCATGGGCACGCTTTTCCATGGCGTAGATTTCAAGCATCTGCCGGCCAACTGCTCACGTGATGGTCCCTTCTGTATCCCGCCATCATGTTTGTAGTACGGTTCTTTGCGGCGGGCGCCTTCTTTTAGTCGCCGCACAACGGCCAGTTAGGTCAAAGAGAAAGCGCTGCCCGCTGAGGCTCGCGTTGCTAGTGCGCTTGGCCGGCAAATTCGAGCGCCCGTTGATTGGGCCATTGCCCATGTCTGGATCATCACAACCGCCCATTGGATATGCAGCTAAGAGTCGCCGGAAACCTCACCGCACGTCAGTGTCGCAAGCGCTGCAAGCTTGGCGAACCGTTGCTTCTCCAACGTCGCAGTCACGATGGTCTGATGCCGGAATATAAGACTGCGCAAACGAGTAGGGCCAAGATGGCCCGTAAAGCCACTGGAATGCCGTCTCGGCCACCAAGTCGCGCACTGACCGACCTGTCTCAAGTGTGTGTGTCAGCGTGGCGCTAAGCGCTTCTTCCGAAGCGCGCCAGATATTGTCTTCCCCGGCTTTTCGCCTGGAGGCCCTCACGCCCGCAGCCATGGCGGCTACGAGCAACAGCCATGGTTGGAACCGCTCGGACCATGCATAGCGCGTCCAGCGCATCGGATGGCTCCATTTCAGCCATTCAGCGCTCCACGGCGTTGCCAGCGCGCGCACGGTTGGGCTCCAGAACTGGTCATACAGCCGTTCGTTGATTTCCGAGACGGCGCGCACATGCTCGAACAGGGCACGCGGGTATGGGAATTGAATGTCTTCGACGCGACGCGGCTCAAACGTGACCCCGCGTTGGGAGTTGTTCTGTGGCGGCGCATCGGAGTGTTCCGACAGCTTCATCTCGTACAAGCCGGGCGGCAGCGCCTCAATCGCATCGAGGCTTTGCAGGATCGCGCGATGCTCGTGACGCGCCACGCTTGCGGAGACGAAAATGCCGAGGTGTCCGACATGCGGGTTGGTGAGATACACGATTCGCTGGCCGGCGGCGACCAGAGCTTCCGTACTTTCGTACACGACGGGAATCCAGCCGAGCGCCTGGTGCGGTGGCGTGATGTTGTCGCCGTACGAGGCAAAGATGACGATCGGTTTGCAAATGCGCCGTAAGTCGACCGTGCACTTACCGTCGACATGCACTTCGCCGGTTTCCAACTTGTTGCCGACAAAAAGATCCTGGATGGTTGCGACCAGTTCTTCCCGGCTGAGAAAGTAAAAGCCATTCCACCAGCGCTCGAATTCCAAAAACCGGTCACCTTCACCATCCGGATCGGCGAAGACAGTGTAGAGCTTGGTCCAGAGCGCGGACTCAGGCTTGAGTGCCTCGAAGTTCTGTACCAGCCATGCACCGTCAAAACGGCCGTTGCCCAGATCGGCAAGAAAGTTTGCTGACCACACGCCGCCGGTGAACGCCCCGAGCAGGCGCATCGGGTTGACGCCTGCTTCGCCGGACCAGTACGAGAGCGGGGAGCCGTTGAGCACCGCAGGGCAGGCGACGCGCTCGCAGCAGTGGGCAGACAGGAGCATCACTTCCCAGCCGGCCTGGCAGTTGCCGTAGAGCACCGGCGCCTGCCCGTCATGCCGTCGCGCGACCTCCTCGACGAAGGTACGAAGCGCGTTCAGGACGTCGCCAAGGGTCTGTCCGCGGCAGGGGGCCGGGAAGAAGCTGACAAAGTAGACAGGATGGCCTTCGGCGAGGGCCATGCCGACTTCCGAATCGCGCTTGAAGCCCCCAATGCCCGGTCCGTGACCGGCACGCGGGTCGATGACGATGACGGGGGTTGCATCCGCCCGAACCTGTCGCTCCAGGTGGTCGGTGCCACAGCGCGTGATACGGAGCAGGGCATAGTTGGCCGGGCGCTCGAAGGTTCGCGCATCCAGTAGCAATTCGTAGTCGAAATGCAGCGGTGGCGGCAGGCCGGCCTCCTCATGGGCCAACATATTGTTGGCGCGTTGCCGCAGGATATCGATGAACAGAATCCACCGCTGCGTGACATCCACCCAGTAGTCCCACCCTTGCTCAAGAGGGGGCTCGGCAGGTGCCGGCTGTGGCTCGGCCTGGTGGTCCGGTTCGCTAACCAACCGCAGCGCCGGGGCTGCTACACCCGGCGCCGATCGGGCCGGACGTCGTTTGCGCTGTACCGTACGGTCTGTCATCACACCACCTCATCACTTCCTGTGAAAGTCGTGATGTCCGTCACCAGACAGTGCGGACACGGGCTGCAAATCATGCGGTGCAACTGCATGGGCCTTGTAGGCCAGCTTAGCCGCATCGGGCCGAACTTCGTTGTCGCAGGTCAGGTGAATTGAAGCGCGGGCTCTTTTCTGAGCCCGCGCGCAGACTTACTTGGTATCGGGATGGAAATGCTTGGACTTGTCCCTGCCCTTGGTGTCCTCGGCGGGGGCGGCCGCCGGCGCGCTGGCGGCGGAAGCGCCAGCTTTCTCGGCGACGTGCGAATGCGGTTTCATTTTGTGCGCGCCGGAGGCTTCGGATGCCATGGGCATGTCGTTGTCCGTGGCAAATACGCCGGCCGACATGGATGCGGCGGTTGCAAGCAGCAGTGCGGAAAGGATGGTTTTGCGGTTCACGTTGTGTCTCCTAGCGATAAAAGTTGGCGGTTCAGTTTTGCAGTCCATTCTGGGTGATGAGGGGCCACTATTGCACTGACTCCTGCTGGATAGCGACCGTGGCTTGATCCATGTCAAGCCGGATCGGCGCTCCATGTCTCATTTCACCCAGCCAATAGCAGGATGTTTGGTCTCGTACGCCATGCCCCAATGCTCTTGGGCAGGGGCGGTGGGTGCGGGGATGGTTTCCATGAGCGGGGTATCGGCAGTCTGCCAACTGCTTCCCGATGGGAAGCTGACCGGAAGGTGACTTTTCTGTCATGCATTCCAGTTGCTTGATCTTCAGGTGCATGTTTCTGGCACATGGGGGCTGAAATGGCGACGGGTAAGCTATTACCTGCTACGCAATTGGATCGAATATGCCTTGATCCAGGTAAAGCGATGCCGCCCATAAAGGTGTAACGTGAATTGTGCTTGGGGTTACACCTTGGGTTTCACGAGGAGGTGCACGATGATGGTTCACGGGTTCGACATGGCCGGCTATGGTCTCGCTCACTGGATCACGTTTGCCGTCATGGCGGTGGTATTGCTGTATCCCATCGGCCGAATCCTGATGCGGATCGGGTTGTCGCCTTTTTGGGCCATTCTGGTGCTGGTGCCATTCTTCAACCTGATCGGGCTTTGGGTGCTGGCATTTGTCGAATGGCCACGGCAAGGGTCTGGCCGTCCTGGCTAGTCGGATGCCATGAAATCGTTCAGCTGCCCGGATGGCACCATGGTTCGCAAGGCCATTCCCTCTCTGGTGTCCGCGTGCCTTGTGGCGTTTGCTGCCGCATGCATGGTGGGTGGGGCTTGGGCTGAGGAACCAGACGGCCGCACGCTCGTCGATCGCGTCGATACCCTGCTGTGGGGCAAGACGCTGCAAGGCGAGTTCCAGATGACGATCACCACACCGCGCTGGCAGCGCGCGCTTGACCTGCGCGCCTGGATGGAGCGGCCGCGGCGCTCGTTCATCCGCGTTCTGGCGCCGGCCAAGGAGGCCGGTATTGGGTCGCTGCGTATCGGCTCGGAGATGTGGAACTACCTGCCCAACATCGAGCGCACCATCAAGATTCCGCCGTCGATGATGCTGCAGCCCTGGATGGGCTCCGACTTCACCAACGACGACTTGGTCAAGCAAAGCAGCGCCGTGGATGACTACACGCATCGGGTTCTCCGCACGGAGGTGCTGAACGGCGCCGCGTCTTACGTGATTGAATCGATTCCCAAGCCGGATGCCGCCGTCGTGTGGGGAAAGATTCTCTACTGGATTCGGCAAGCGGATACGATTCCGCTCAAGCAGTATTACTACAACGAGCGCAACGAACTGGTGCGGGTCCTGACGTTCTCCGACGTTGGCCCGATGGGTGGCCGCACCATTCCGACCAAATGGGAAATGCGCCCCGTGAATGATCCAGGCCACGCAACCGTGATCGTCGTCAAGGCCGCGCGCTACGACCAGCCGATTGACGACGAACGCTTTACGCAGCGCAATCTGCAAAAGCCATGAATGCTGCAGCCGATACAGTCGTCAAGCTCGTAGGTGTCTCCAGGCTGTATCGGCAAGGTGCCAGCGTCGTGCATGCGCTGCAGCATATCAATCTGGAAATCCGCAAAGGCGACTTTGCGGTGCTGGTAGGGCCGTCCGGCTCGGGCAAGACAACGCTCCTGAACGTGATCGGTGGCTTGGACTCACCCACCGAAGGCCATGTCTGGGTCGACGGCAGCGAGATCGGGACACTGGGTAAAGCCGCGCTTTCGGACATCCGCTTGCGCAAGATCGGCTTCGTCTTCCAGGAGTTCAATCTGATTCCCGTTCTTTCCGCGCTAGAAAACGTGGAATTCGTGATGCTGTTGCAGGGGGTGCCAGAGATGCAGCGCCGGGACCGCGCCATGACGCTGCTCAAGGAACTGGGATTGGAAGGGATGGAGCACAGGCGTCCGCAGCAACTCTCCGGTGGGCAGCAGCAGCGCGTGGCGGTGGCGCGCGCCATCGCGGCCGAGCCGATCATCGTGCTGCCCGATGAGCCGACCGCCAATCTGGATTCCAAAGCCGGCGCCGCGCTCATGGACATGATGAAGGCCATGAATGAACGGCGCGGCGTGACGTTCGTGTTCTCCACCCACGACCCGATGGTGGTCGAACGCGCGCGGCGGGTCATTCGCCTGCGTGACGGCCGGATCGAAGCCGATGAGCGCCGACCGCCATGATGCTGCTGCCACTCGCCGTGCGCAATGTGCTGCGCAACCGCAGGCGTTCCGCCATCACCATCTCGTCGATCGCCATCGGCCTAGCGGCGATGATCTTCAACTGGGGATTCACCGCTGGCATGAACCGCGAGATGGTCGAGAACACCACGCGGTATTTCGCCGGCGATGCGCAGGTGCATCTCAAGGGCTACCACGACGATCCGATCCTTGATCTCGCCATGCCAGACTCGGCCCCCATCCTGCATGCCGTGCGCAACGAGGCTGGGGTGGCAGCCGCCAGCATCCGCCTGGAAACCAAAGCGCTGGCCAGCCGGGGCGACAAGTCGCGCGGCCTCATGCTCGTCGGCGTCGAGCCGGCAGACGAGGCGCAGGTGACGATGCTCTCGGACGCCATCGTGGCCGGGCAGCCGCTGACGACCGGCGCGCCCGGCGTGCTGATCGGGGAGATGCTTGCTGAAGCGCTCGCGGTGCGGCCCGGGCAGAACATCGTGTTCGTGGGGCAGGGCTACGACGGCTCGATATCGAGCGGAAAGTATCCGGTGCGCGGCATCTTCCGCAGCAAGATCGACGATCTCGACGGCTACGTCGCCGTGATGCCGCTGCCTGTTGTGCGGGAGTTTCTCTCCGCGCCCGGTGGCGCCACCGCCATCGCCCTGCGGCTGCGCGAGCGCTCGCGCCTGGAGCCGGTCAGCGCGGGGCTCGCCGAGCGCCTGGGAGATCGTTACGAAGTCGTGGGGTGGCCACGGCTGCTACCGATGGTAGCGGTCAGTTCGCGCTTTCACGAGGTCACGACCTACGTGGTGCTGTTGGTGTTCTTCGTGGTGGTCGTCTTCGCGGTGGCGAATCCTGTGCTGATGTCCGTGATGGAGCGCACGCGCGAATTCGGCATCATGCTTGCCGTCGGCATGAGCCGCACGCGCGTGCTTCGGCTGGTCCTGTATGAATCGATCCTTCTGGGCATCGTTGGCCTGATCGTCGGCAACGCCGTCGGCTGGACAGTGACGGCGTATTTCGCGCGCGCGGGTATCCATCTGCACGGTTTTGAAGCCGGGCTGCGCACGATGCCCGGGCTGTCCGACGTCGTCTATCCGGTGGTGAGCGCCGAGCGTGGCGTCGTGCTGTCAGTGGCGGTCTTCGTCATTGCCGGGCTGGCGGCACTGTATCCCGCTGCCAAGGCCGTGCAGTTGCGGCCCATCGAGGCGATTCGCGGGCTACCCGCTGCCATGCGGGTGTCGTCACGAAACACGGGCGATTCCCGCTTGCCGGTGTTCGTGCTGCTCGCACTGCGCAACCTGCTGCGCAATCCACGCCGCACGGCCCTCATGGCCGCAGGCGCTGCCTTCGGCATCGTGGGCTTTGTCTTCATCCTGGGGTTTTTCGACGGATTCTTCGACCAGACGATCGAGAACTCCACGCGTTATCTGACGGGGCACATCCAGGTCGAACGCAAGGGCTTTCGCAAGGATTATGCCCCCGAGCTTGCCATCGACGATGCCGTCTCGCTGCTGCAAGCCGTCCGGGGCACGCCTGGCGTGATTGCGGCTGCGCCGCGCACCCAGGTCCAGGCGTTGGCCAGCACGGCCTCGAAATCCGAAGGCATCATGCTCATCGGCATCGATCCGGTGGCGGAGGCTAAGGTCACGTTCATTTCCCGCACGGTTGTCCAGGGACGGGCGCTCATACCTGGCGCCGATCGCGAAGTCATGATTGGCCGCAGGCTCGCCGACAAGCTCGGTGTCCGCCTGGGCGAGAAGATCGTCGTCATGGCCCAGGCCGCCAACGGCGAGCTCGGCACGGCAGCCTACGGGGTGGGGGGCATTTTCTCGACGGAAAGTGCCAGTTTCGATGGCGCATTTGCTTTTGTCACGCTGCCAGCGGCGCAGTCGTTGCTTGCGCTCGGTTCACGCGTTTCCACCATCAATGTCCGGCTGGAGGATCGCGCGCACGTGTCCGCTGCCGTTGCCCTGCTACGCGCGCGTATCGGTGGCACCGACGTGACGCTGATACCGTGGCAGGAACTCTTGCCGCAGCTCGAAGACATGGTCCGGCTCCTGCGCGTGGTGAGCAGTATCATCCTGGCGGTGCTGCTTCTGGTGATTACCACGTCGGTCATCAATACCGTGTTCATGGCCGTCACCGAGCGCACGCGCGAGTTTGGCGTGATGCTGGCGCTTGGCACGTCGCCCGCCGCCTTGAGGCGCATGGTCGTATATGAGTCCATCGCCTTGCTGTTGATCGCGTCTGCCGTCGGGTATGGCGCCGGCATTGCGCTGGTGCTGTATCTTGGGCATGCCGGTATGGACCTGTCGAGCTTCTTCGCCGGATATTCCGCCATCCCCGGGTTGACCGGCATCGTTTATCCGCGCATTTTCGGTGCGACGGTGGTCCCGCCGGGTATTGCGCTGTTGATTGCCGGCGTGCTGGTTTCGCTCTATCCCGCGGCCAAGGCGGCGCGGCTCGATCCAGTGCAAGCGATACGCCATGTTTAAGCAAGCCGTGCCGTTCGGACTTCTGGCGGCTCTGGCCTTCGGAGCCTCGGCGCAGGAGACGTCGCAGTCCGGGTTGAAATTTTCCGGTTACTACAAGAGCTTGCTGGAGGAATCGGAAACCATCGTGCCCGGCGGGCAACGCTATCTGCTCGATCTCAATCGCCTGCGGCTGCAGTTGCAGGGCAAGCTCTCCGAGCACGTCGCCGTGGATCTGCAGTACGACAACGAATTGCTGTTCGGCAGCTACCTGCACACCGCACAGTTCGCAAGCCAGAGCAGTCTCGCGCCGGATCAGTACCTGGATCTCGACGGCAATTACCTGCGTGGCGGCTCGTACTACGGCCAGCACCGGCTGTATCGCGGCAACGTCACCCTGTCATCGGGCGACACCGATGTGCGCATCGGGCGGCAGCGCATCGCATGGGGAACGGGCCGTTTCTGGAGCCCGCTCGACCTGCTGAACCCCCTGAACCCGACTGCCATCGAGCGCGAGGAGCGCGTGGGTGTCGACGCGGTGCTGGCCGAGCACAAGCTGGGGCCCATCTCCCGCATCAGCGCTGTGTACGCGCCGGGGCACGGTGGCGCGGACTCCAGCGCGGCATTCAATTGGCACGCCAACACGCATGGCGTGGACTATTCCATTGTCGGCGGGCGCTTCGGCAATGAGCAGGTCGCCGGCTTCGATCTCGCGGGGCAGATCGGCACGGCGGGCATTCGTGGTGAGTTCACGCAAGTGCGTGCCAAGACTGGCTCGACCTATCAACGTGCCGTTCTCGCGCTCGATTATGCGTTTGCGAACACGCTCACGCTTAGCGCCGAGCTCTACTACAACGGCGCCGGCACGACCAATGCCGCCGCGTACGATTTCACGTCGCTGTTGACCGGCAAGATTCGCAGCGTTGCCAAGCACTATGCTGGTGGCTACATGAGCTACGAAATCACGCCGCTGCTCAAGTGGGAGGGCTATGTGGTGGTCAATTTGGACGACCATAGCCGTTTCGTTTCGCCCCTGCTGACCTATTCGATCAAGACGAATCTCGACTGGCAGATCGGCGCCCAGTTCTTTATGGGCAGCAGTGGCAGTGAGTTTGGACATTTCCATCACATCTACTACACGCAGATACAGTGGTTCTTCTAAAACGATAGTGCTTGCCGGCTGTCGACGTCCGGAAAGCTGGGCTCGGATGCGTGCATGGCGCGGCAATGGGGAAGGTGGGCAACGAGGAGAAGGAACATGGGCGTCATAACGCATGCGAATCCCGAACCAGCGGTGCGCGAGCGGGTGCCCGCTGAACTGCCACGGCTCTTGTACATCCTGCGCGCATTGGCCGGGGCAGGGTGGGCGCATTATGTGGAGCGGCTACGGATTGGCCGTGACGCACTCGAAGCTTCAGTTGAGGCGGTGCAAGCGACCGATCAGGATGCAAAGCGGCTGAGAGCTACGCTCGAAGGGCTGGGGCCCGCGTTCGTCAAGTTTGGCCAGCTTCTGAGCCTGCGGCGCGATATGTTGCCGGAGGTCTATATCGAGGAGCTGCAACGGCTCCAGGATGATGTCGCTGTTTTCCCTGGCGAGCAGGCGCGTGAGATTGTCGAGCGTGAACTGGGCAAATCCGTTCACGCGTTGTTCACCAGTTTCGATGAGACGCCCCTGGCTGCCGCGTCGATCGGCCAGGTCCATACGGCGCAGTTGATTGACGGCACCAGCGTGGTGGTCAAGGTGCAGCGCCCCGGCATCGAGCCCATCATTCATGCCGATGTCAGGATCATGCGCTTCTTGGCCCGTCAACTGGAGCGGTATGTGCCGGAGAGTCGCCGATTTGGCCCGGGCGATCTGGTGGAAGAGTTTGCCCGGCTCATCAACGAAGAATTGGACTATCAAGTCGAGGCGCGCAACGGCGATCTCCTGAGGGAGAATTTGCAGGATGATAAGCACGTCTTCGTGCCCCGCATCTTTTGGGAGCAGACCAGCCGACGTGTCTTGACCATGGAGCGCAGTTTCGGCAAGAAGCTTACGCATATTCCGTCGTCCGAACAGGAGAGCCGACGGCGCGTGGCGCAGGCGCTGATGGCATCGTTCTTGAAGCAGGTCTTCGAGGACGGCTTCTTTCACGGCGACCCGCATCCGGGCAACGTATTTTTGCTGGAGGACGGCCGGCTTTGCTTTCATGACTTTGGCATCATGGGACGGCTGTCCGCCTATGATCAGGAAGCCTTGGCCCAGTTGATTCTCGCCGTCAGTTCCGGCGAGGTGTCATGGATGGTGGATGCCTATTTCGAGATGGGGGTGGCGACCGAGGGGGTGGATCGTGAGGCATTTACCCGCGATGCTTCGCAGGCACTTGACGCATACTACGAAGCCGCCGGGAAAGGCTATTCGTTCGGCGAAATTGTCCGCCAGTTTGCGCTGCTCAGCCAGCGCCATCGGATCAAACTGCCGCGCCAGTTTCTGCTGGTCTCGAAAGCGTTCATGCTGGTCGAATCGCAAGCGTTGACGCTCGCCCCGGACTTCAACGCACTCGCGTCCTTGCGGGAATATGCGCCGCATTTGCTCGGCCGCAAACTATTGCAGGGGGCGAATGTACAGACCGAGTTCAGCAGGGGATTCCGCACCTTGCGCGCGCTGCATCACGCCGCCGCCTTGCTGCCCGACATTCTGAACCGCACGGTGGAGGCGCTCAGCAGCGGTAAGGCGACGCTGCATATCAAACACGACCAGTTGCAAGGATTGGAAGCGCATATCGACCGTGCAAGCAACCGGCTGAGCTTGAGCTTGATTATTGCGAGCGTCGTGATTGGCTCCTCAATCGTCATGGCGTTCCACAGCGGTCCGCACTATGCGGGCATTCCAGTGCTGGGGCTTCTGGGTTTCGTCGTCGCCAGCGTGATGGGCCTCGCTTGGGCGGTTGCGATCCTGCGATCAGGAAAGTTCTAGAGGCGCCGCTACAAGCAATGGGGCCTCGAAAGCAACGATGCAGCGCTCCGCTAAAAGACGGCGATGGCACCCGTGGCCAACTCCCGTATCAGCGCTGGAAGCGCCGCCAAATGCTGCGCGGTCAGCTCGCGAACTTGCCGCTGCCGCGCAGCGGAGAACCCACCCGCCGCTGCAAGGTCGATCGCCACCAACTGAGGCTGGTCGACCGGGTGGCCGATTGCCGAGAGCAGCCTGACCGTCACTTCATCCACGCCTTCGATGTCGGCATGAATGCTCGCCGCCAATCGATGTGCCAGCACGTTGTAGAGCTTGCCGACATGCGCGGCCGGATTCTTTCCCGCTGCCGCTTCCAATGACATCGGGCGGTACGGCGTGATCAAGCCGTTGACGCGATTGCCGCGGCCGACCTCGCCATCGTCGCCGTGCTCCGCACTTAACCCGGTCACGGTCAGGTAAATTCCGCTCTCGTCAAGCGTAGCTGGGTCATCCAGGGTGTTGATCCCGATATGGCACGCCGTCGGCAGACACCCAGCCAGGTACGCTGCCAATCGGCCCTTGAGTGTGAAATAGTCTTCAATACTTCCCACGTCTCGGTCGACGAGTGCGAGCGCCACGGTAAGGCCGAAGTGCGCGCCCAGCCGGTGCCCCATGATCTTAAAATCCGCCCCAGCCGCATCAAAGGCGCTGCGAAATTCGTTGGAGCGCAGGACGCGCGCAGCGCAAAGGACCGTGTCTTCGAGTCGGGAGCGGGGTGCGTACCCGACGCCGAAGGAGGTGTCGTTGGCCAGCGGAAGCGCCGCCTGCTGGATAACACGCTGAAGATTCGGCGCCGAAGGCCTCAAAACAAGCTCGATGCCGATGTCATTGCCTGCCTTTCCCAAGGTTGCCACCAGGTATTCGCGGATGGATTGCTCGACGAGTGACGTGGCCGAAGCCGACGGCAACTCGGTCACGGGGCCGCAGACGATCAGCCGCGCGGGACGCAGAACTTTGCCGCCGCCGAACCGTGGCTGGCTGATGCCTCCGATTAACAGCGCCTTATCCAGGTTGAAGTGCTGAATCGCTCCGTATGCTTGCAGATAGGCTCGGGATAGGGCGCAGGCTGCCGCCTCGACGGCGCCATCGCACAGGCTGTCCGGATGGCCGAAGCCCTTGTGCTCGGCAATTTCGGTTTGTGTGGCTTCCAGCGTCGACGTGGTCGAGATGGAGAGTGCAATTTCGCCGACAGTCCGCATGATAAGACGCTCCTGCCCAAATCCGATTGGGTCATTCTATTCACTGGCAGTCCAGTTTGGTATTAAGACCGTCCCCTCGGGGGTCGCGATTGTGGGCCTTGAGCGACATCAACAAATTCGCCGCCCGAGTGACTAGCATGGAAACAGGACACCCGGAGCGGCATGGGCTCTTGTGTGGCAGGAACGGCATGGTTGGCCCATGCGCGGTGTTCCCATGCCTCCGGGGCTAAGAATCTCGAAAATGGAGGTGTCTGATGCGAGCAGCATGGTCAGTCGTTGTTGCGGTAATTTTGGCAATCAGCCTCTCGGGGTGCGGCTATAACACCATTCAAGCGCAGGATGAACAGGTCAAGGCAGGCTGGTCTGAAGTCGTGAACCAATACCAGCGGCGCGCCGACCTGGTACCGAACCTGGTCAACACGGTCAAGGGTTACGCAAGTCATGAGAAAGAGGTGTTGACGGAGGTGACTGAGGCTCGCGCGCGTGTCGGCGCCATCCAAGCCTCGCCTGCGTTGCTCAATGATCCGCAGGCGTTTGCCCGATTCCAGTCGGCGCAGCAGCAGTTGACCGGATCGCTGTCCCGACTCCTTGCCGTGTCGGAGAACTACCCGCAGTTGAAGGCAGATGCTGGGTTTCGCGATCTGCAAGCACAGCTTGAGGGGACCGAGAACCGGATCACCATTGCACGAAATCGGTACATCCAATCGGTACAGAGCTACAACGTGACCGTGCGCTCATTTCCATCGAATCTGACCGCGAAGGCCTTCGGCTATCAGGAGAAGCCCAATTTCACCGTTGCCAACGAGACGGCCATTGCCAAGCCGCCCCAGGTGGAATTCGGTTCGCCGTCCGCCAGTGCGCCGGGGAGCTCCAAGTGAACCTCCTCAAAATCGCGCGTGGCTTGCTTGTGGCAGCGGCTGCGCTCGTCTCTTTTGGGGCGGTTGCCGAAGTTGCCGTGCCACCCTTGACGGCGCGGGTGACTGACCAGACCGGCACACTCACGCCTGGGCAACTAGCAGAGCTAGAACAGACGCTGCAAGCCTTCGAAAACAAAAAGGGCGTGCAGATCGCTGTACTGATCGTGCCCAGCACACTGCCCGAAGCCATCGAACAGTATTCGCTGCGCGTGGTCGAGCAATGGAAGTTGGGGCGAAAGCGCGTCGACGACGGCGCACTGCTGATCATCGCTAAAGACGACCGCACACTTCGCATTGAAGTCGGGTACGGGTTGGAAGGTGTCCTAACCGATGCGACAAGCAAGCGCATCATTAGCGAAGTCATCTCGCCGCGGTTCAAGACTGGCGATTTTTATGGCGGCGTGAAAGACGGTGTTCAGAGTATGCAAGCCGTGATTGAGGGTGAAGCACTGCCGCCCCCCTCACGGTCGACGCGCGACGGAGGCGTATCCGTTCGGTCCTATATGCCTGTCATTCTGGTGTTGACGTTGGTGTTTGGCGGCGCGCTGCGAGACTTCCTTGGCCGTTTTCCGGGGGCGGTTGCAGCGGGCGGCGCCGTCGCCCTAGTCGCTTGGTTGCTTTCGGGCGCCATTTTTGTCGCGTTTACGGCGGGAGTGATCGCGCTCATCTATACGCTATTGGGTCCGGGCATGGTTGGGCACGGAGGCTCTTGGTCTACAGGCTCACGCTCGGGCCGCGGGGGATTCGGCGGTGGCAGCGGCGGTTTCGGCGGTGGCAGCGGCGGTTTCGGTGGAGGCGGCGGTGGTTTCGGTGGTGGTGGTGCCTCGGGAAAATGGTGATGGAAAACATCAAGCGAATTCTTTCCCATCTACTGACGACGCACTGGCGCGTCAGGCGAGCGTTCCCGCGCAAGGCGATGCGGGCCATCGGGCAAGCGATCGCTCAAAGCGAGTCGTCCCATGTCGGGCATCTGTGCTTTGCCGTGGAAGGCGCGTTGAGCTTCTCTGCGCTATGGAAGGGGGTGACGGCGCGGGAACGGGCTCTTGAAGTCTTTTCGCAACTGCGTGTGTGGGACACAGAGCAGAACAACGGCGTCCTGATTTATCTATTGCTGGCGGACCGCAGTGTCGAGATCGTTGCCGACCGTGGCATTCACGCGCGGGTTGGTGCTCAAGGATGGCAGGCGATCTGCAGCCAGATGGAAGCCGCGTGTCGGCGCGCCGAATATGAGCGCGGTGTGATCGACGGGATACGATCCATCACGCTGCGCCTGACGCAGCATTTCCCGGCGCGCGACCGGCGCGAGCAGAGGTTGCCCGGCAAGCCGGTCATCCTGTGAAGACGCAGAAATCTCTGTTTGATATTTGCGAAGTCGCGGTAGGAGGTGAATATGTTGTCTCTGCGCTCATTTGTTCCCTACGCTGCGGTGATTTGTGTCTTGGCGCTGCCGTCGGTGGAAACGCTCGCGCAAGCGCGGCTCGAACGTGAGGGCGTCGTCCTCTACTGGGGGTTGATTCCCGCCGCCATCGCCTCGGAAAGGCTCGACTTGGAGGAGTCGCATGGCGCACCTTCACCGGGAGGCGGCCGCCCTCACCACTTGCTAGTGGCGTTGTTTCGTGCCGACGGCTCCCGTATCACAGATGCCGTGGTGCGTGCGCAACTCAAGGAAGTCGGGATCGTTGATTCGCCGCCGAAGTATCTGACGCCCATGGTTATCAACGGCCAGGTTTCCTACGGCCAGGTGTTCACCTCGGTGCTGAGTGGGCGCGTGTATTTCCGCGTACTGGTGAAACTTGTTGACCGAACGAATGACATCGAATATCGGATTTCGGTCTCGCCTCCGCACATCGGCGGAAGTGAACCTTGATACCGGATGGAGCATGGCCGATACTGTGCCGACCAATGCATCTCGGCGGATTCGCCAAGCCTGTAAGACGATGATTGGACGTCGAAAAGGTCAGCAGCGACCAAGACCTGTCAACTCAGGTTGAGGGCCATGATCGCGTAGACATTTCGTAATGCCTCAACTCGACGAGCCACCGGTGGCCGGATAGCGCGTGTCGCCCGTCCATGCGCCGTCCGAGTAGATCTCAAACTTTCCAGCCTTGGCGCCATCAGTGTACGGATCGCGCGCGTCAGCAGCCCGCGCCCCGTCGGTGTAGACGTCGCGCTGAGCGAGGGCCCCGTTGCTGGAGGTTGCTGCGCTGGAAATGTTCGCGCCGAGAGAAATCAGCGCGGCTGCGATCAAGACGGTCTTCTTGGTGTGGTTCATTGCATTCTCCTGAAGTGGTTGGACTCAAAGGACTTGCTATGGGAGCCACTATAAGAATCCGCCCCTGACCGAGCGATGACGACCACATTACGAGAGCGTCATTCGGGCAAAGGATCGCGCAATAGTCGCGCTGATCCATGTCCTCCTGAATTCGACCATACATCGGAGGGCGCTTGACTCACATCAACCGCGCAAAATTGGCAGGTGCTTAAGCTTGTTCACCCGTTCGTAGGTTCAAAATGTGGTTGTCTGCCCATTTGAGCGTTTCGTAACAACGAAACCGCCATACGGCTGATGACGCTCTGGAGCGTTACTCCCGTTTCCATAGCCAACGCCGGAGGTGCGCATATGGCAAAAGGCAAGTCGAAGAAAAAGACCACTTCATCGGACGCCGAACACGTAACTGGCTTATCGTCCAGCCAGGCGCGAGTCGATGCTGCCAAAGGAGTCCAGGGTCGCGAGGACTACGAGGCGCAACTGCACCTGCTGCAAATTGAATTGGTCAAGCTTCAACGGCATTTCATCGGGTGTGGTGACCGCATCCTTGTCCTGCTGGAGGGGCGGGATGCGGCAGGCAAAGACGGCAGCATCAAACGCATTATCGAATTTCTCAGCCCCCGCGAGACGAGGGTGGTAGCGCTGGGTAAGCCGTCAGATCGCGAGCGCACCGGCTGGTATTTCCAGCGCTACGTGCCCCATCTTCCTCTCGCCGAAGAGTTTGTCCTCTTCAACCGCAGCTGGTACAACCGGGCAGGCGTTGAGAGCGTGATGGGCTTCTGCACTGCTGAGCAGTATGACGAGTTCATGTACTCCGTGCCCCACTTCGAGGAAATGCTCGTCAATTCCGGTATCAAGCTGCTTAAGTACTACCTCGACATCAGCAAAGCCGAGCAAGCTCGCCGACTTGCCGAGCGGCGCCGCGATCCGCTCAAGCAGTGGAAGACGAGCCCGGTCGACGCCGTGGCGTTGAAGCATTGGGATGCCTATACGACGGCACGCAACGCCATGCTGATGCATACGCACACGGCTGCCGCGCCATGGCACATCGTGCTCGCCGACGACAAGCGCACGGCCAGGCTCAACTTGATTCGTCACATCCTGTCGCGGCTGCACTACGCGGGCAAGAAGAACAAGCTGGTCGCTCCCGATCCTGAGGTCGTGTTCGAATTTTCGAAGGAGTGCCTCGATGCGAAACGTCTCGCATCCTGATGCTATCCAGCAGACGCAATCGATAAGGAGGAGACGCTTGAAGGTCGTCTGCGTGAGCGATGAAGGCAACTGAGCAATGCTACGCCTGAGCCTGCAGTCCGGTCTGCTCCGTGCCCTAACCCGGCGGGCCGACTCGCGCGCGTTCCCACTGGTGGTTGCCGGGGCAGCACTGGCGGCGGAACTGTCGATGTCGGTTCCATTTGCCAGCCTGCTGATGGCCGCAGTCCTGTTGGCGCCGCGCCGCTGGGTGTCCATCGCGACTTTGGCCAGCCTGGGGGCCGCTGTTGGCGCTCTCGTGCTGTACCTCGTCTTTCATCACCTGGGGTGGAACCGGTTGTTCGCTGCCTACCCGGACGTGGTGCGATCCACCGCGTGGCGTGATGCGACCCACTGGCTCGAACACTACGGCGTCGTATCGCTTTCGGTCATTGCCGCATTACCGGTGCCTCTCACCCCCGCTCTCATGTTTGCGGCGATCTCGCGACTTCCGGTCGCAGAGGTCATCGCCGCACTGTGGCTCGGCAAGTTGGCGAAATACCATGTTTACGCCTGGCTCGCCTCGCGATTTCCGGATCGGCTTGTGCGCCACGGCCGGCGCCATGTCGATACGTTGCGGGCAGTGCTCGGCAACGGCACGAAGGCTGACGGTGGCACAACCCCCACGCGGGGAGGGCGTCGGTAGCTCAATACACCATCGGGGCGCCTGTCTCACGTGGTGAACGCATTGATTGCCGGCAGCCGGCCGCGCTTTGGCGTGGTTGCGTTCTTGGCATGCCATGGCATCAATCTTCGCTCTATGTGCCTTGCGTTTTTTGGTCCGGTTTCCCCGTTGCAGTTGACTCCTCGATATTCGCGACGGGCTTGGGCGGAGGCATTGGCGTCACCTTCGCTGACAAAAACATGTCCAGGTCTTGGCGGTCAACCACTTCCTTCTCGAGAAGTAATTGGGCCAGAGCATCGAGCTTGGTCCGCTGTCCTTCCAGCGTCGCTTGTACGCGATGACTTGCTTCTGCCAATAGCTTACGGACTTCAGCATCAATCATCTGTGCGGTGCTCTCGCTGTATTCATTGCGTTCGCGCTGCATTAGCCCCGTCCCAGCAAAGAGCGGGTTCGGCATATTCTCGTACGTGGCCAGGCCCAGCTGGTCGCTCATGCCAAACTGGGTAATCATCTGCCGAGCCATGTCGGTTGCGCGCTGCAGGTCGTTCTGTGCGCCCGTGGATACGTCGCCGAAAATGAGCTGTTCCGCAATACGGCCACCGAGCAAGACATCGAGCCGGTCAAGCAGTTCGCTGCGCTTGAGCAGGTAGCGGTCCTCGGTTGGGGTCTGTTGCGTGTAACCCAACGCCGCAACGCCCCGCGGAATGATGGAAACTTTGGAGACACGGTCAGCCAGCGGCCGATGCTCCGCGACGATGGCATGTCCTGCCTCGTGGAATGCGATAGTTTCCTTCTCCTTCGGATTCATCACGCGGTTCTTTTTTTCCAGGCCGCCGACGATCCGGTCAAGCGCCTCGTCGAAATCTGCCATCTCGACCATTTGCTTGCTCTTGCGCGCGGCAAGGAGCGCGGCTTCGTTAACCAAGTTGGCAAGATCGGCACCTGCGAACCCCGGGGTCCGTCCGGCGAGTTTAGTCAGGTCGACCTCAGGAGCGAGGACAACGCCCTTGACGTGAACTTTGAGAATCTGCTCCCGTCCCTTGAGGTCAGGCCGGTCCAGTGCGACGTGGCGGTCAAAGCGACCGGGGCGAAGCAGGGCGGGGTCCAGTATCTCGGGTCGGTTTGTGGCGGCCATGATGATGACGCCTTTGTTGCTATCAAAACCGTCCATCTCGACCAGAAGCTGGTTCAGTGTTTGTTCGCGCTCCTCGTTGCCGCCGACCGCATTCAGTGCTCGCGTCTTTCCGAGTGCGTCAAGCTCATCAATGAAGATGATGCAGGGGGCTTTGGTTTCGGCTTGCTTAAAGAGATCGCGGACCCGTGCTGCACCCACACCAACGAACATCTCGACGAAGTCGGAGCCGCTCATGCTGAAGAATGGCACGCCGGCTTCGCCTGCCACGGCCTTTGCCAATAAGGTCTTGCCAGTGCCCGGGGCCCCAACCAGCAGCACGCCCTTGGGAATTTTTCCGCCCAGGCGCTGGTACCGCTGAGGATCTTTCAGGAAGCTAACAATCTCCGACAGCTCCTCCTTGGCTTCGTCGATTCCAGCCACGTCGGCAAAAGTCACGCCGGTCTCCTTTTGCATGTAGACCTTTGCCTTGCTCTTGCCAATTTCCATCATGCTGCCGGCGGCGCCGCCCACGCGCTTGATGAGAAAGCTCCAGATACCGAAAAAGATGACGGCCGGCACAACCCACGAGAGGATCGTGCTCAGCCATTTGTTGTCGGGCTGCCCGACGAAGCGCACCTTTGCCGCTTCGAGCTCCTGCACCAGCTCAGGATCGGCCACTCGAAGCGTGGAGAAGGCGTGGTCGCCCTTTGCCTCTCGGCGGATTTCCTCGATCTGCTGCTTGGCAAGGAGATTGTCGATACCTTCTGTCGAGAAGGTTCCGCTGATAGCCTGCTCACCAATAGCCACGTCCTTGAGCTTGCCAGCCTTCAGTAGGACCTTGAAATCGCTGTATGGGATCGTCTCGACATGCCCCGACACGAAGAGCGTCTGGATTGCAAGCATGGCCAGTATGGTCACGAGCACGTACCAGAGGGAGAACTGTTGCTGTCGCGGTTCCATGGGATTCTTCTCCAAGTCGACCTTATTGAAAGTGAGTCTGGTCTCCAATGCTGGGAAGGTTGGTGGGCGGCCTGGGTAGGCGCCGGACAACCGCGCATTGGTATGCGTTCCCAGTATTGACGCTTGGAAATCGCCGAGGTTGACCTTCATCAACCCGCGACATTGGGGCCGCGCGCGCGGGCGCAAGCGCCGTGGCTTCTCCATGGTTGTGCCCAGCCGATAGGGGATGTGTCGCGGAAAGCAAACATGACAAATCCATTACGGCGGCATGAGACTCAACAGCAACTTGCGCTGGCGCAAAGTATCGATCGCATACCCACCTAAAGTATTCCCAAGTCGCGTTGCTCATTGAGCATCCACACAGAATCAGAGGATTCCATGGCTGAGGTAACGAAGAACGAGCACCGTAGCGCATACCTGGTTGGCAGCGGCATTGCGTCATTGTCGGCTGCCGTGCTGCTGATTCGCGACGCAGGCTTCAAGGGGGAGAACATCCACATCTTGGAGGAACAGCAGGTGGCCGGTGGTGCGCTCGATGGCTCCGGTGATCCGCACAAAGGCTATGTAACTCGGGGCGGTCGCATGTTCACCGAAGAGACTTATGTCTGTCTGTGGAACGTGCTCGACAGCATTCCGTCGCTGGATGATCCGAAAATCAGTGTCAAGCAGCAGGCCTGGGCCTTCAACGCCGAATGGCGCTCGGATTCACACGCCCGGCTGATCGACGGGCAACGCCGTATCCTCGACGCTGCCGATCTGGGTTTCAACCTCCATGACCGGTTGGAGATCATGCGATTGCTGGCCACGCCAGAAGGGCTGCTGCATACGCTTCGCATTGAGGACTGTTTCTCGCCGCACTTCTTCGAGACCAACTTCTGGGCCATGTGGCGTACGACCTTCGCCTTCCAGAACTGGCACAGCGCGATCGAACTCAAACGCTATATGTTGCGCTTCTTGCAGGAGTTCCCGCGTATCCACACGTTGGCCGGCGTACGGCGCACGCCGCTGAACCAGTATGACGCGATCGTGCGGCCGATGGAGCAATGGCTGAAACAGCAGGGTGTGGTGTTCGAATATGGCACAAAGGTGGAGGATGTCGACTTTGTTGAAACCGGTGACGGCCGGCGAATTGGACTGCTGCGCGTGGTGCGCGGCGGACAGCCGATGGCCTATGACGTGCGGCAAGAGGATCTGGTGCTCATCACCATCGGCTCGATGACCGCCGACGCGTCTTATGGGGACGACCACCATGCACCGGAACTGGTGCGCGACAAACGCGATGGCGCCTGGACTCTGTGGGAGACCATGGCCCGTAAGGAACCTGGGCTCGGGCGGCCGAATGCGTTCTGTGGCAACGTCGACGAAAGCAAGTGGGAGTCGTTCACCTTGACGATGCGCAGCCCGGCGCTTGTGCACCGGATTGAGACCTTTACCGGCAATGCGCCAGGCACCGGCGGTCTGATGACGTTCAAGGATTCGAGTTGGCTGATGTCGATCGTCGTGCCTCACGCGCCGCACTTCGCCGGACAGCCGAAAGACATGTACACCCTGTGGGGCTACGGGCTCTTCGTGGACAACAAGGGCGATTACATCGACAAGACGATGGCCCAGGCAACCGGCCAGGAAATCCTCACCGAGCTGCTGCACCATTTGCATTGCGAGGACATTCTTGACGAGGTCTGTCGTACCACCACTGTGATCCCGGTGATGATGCCGTACATCACCAGCGAATTTGAGCGCCGCGAGCCTTCGGATCGGCCGCCAGTGATCCCGCACGGAGCGAAGAACTTCGCGCTGCTTGGGCAGTATGTTGAGATCCCTCAGGACGTAGTGTTCACCGTCGAATATTCGGTTCGCGGCGCGATGCACGCGGTTTATGGGCTGCTGGGCTTGAAGAACGAGATCCCGGCCATTTACCACGGGATTGCTGACCCAGGCGCTGCGTTTGCGGGCCTGAAGACGTTGTTGAGTTGAACCGTCGGACGGTTTACGGTTGATTTGTATCAACCGGAGGTTGGACATCCGCGCCTAGGCTGACTCTGTGTGACCGTTCCTCTCTTTGGGCAGAAATCATGTTCTTCCACTCCCGACATCTACGCCGCTGGGCAGCTCAAATGCTACTGGTGTGGCTGTTGGGTCTGGCCGTCGGCATCGCAAACGCGTGCGCTGTCGCGGATGCAGGTAAGGCCGCAGCGCCGGCATCTGGCCACGTGTCAGCCCACAGTCATGGACACCATGCGGATGCCGACGATGATGGCTGTGACGATAGCGGCAAGATTGCCTGCCACAGCTTCTGCGAAAAGTCCTCAACCAGCATTCCCCGTGTGCTGTCGGATCATGACAAGCCTCTCATTCCGGTGGCCGTGCCATTACCGATGAGCATGGCATCCACGCCGGAGGTGGACCGCTGCAGTGTGCACCGTCAGTCCAATCCCCGGCCAGCGGACAAGTTCGCGTCTATACCAATCGTCTTCCTCCGGTTGACGCTATAGCGCTCTGTCGCTGTTTGGCAGTGCGCGGCTTTGTCTTACGTATCGCCTTGACGCGCATCCAGTGCGGACACCGCCAAAGGTGCGTTGCAACACGCCGTTCCATCGTCAATGCACTGAACAAAAGCGGCCTTGGTCGGCATTCGCCCCGAGCGTCTCGATTGCGTTCTTTCTCTACTGCCGGAAAGTGTCTGGCGCTGTGTTGAACGCAGTCGCAGTGAGATTTTCAACGTCACCTCCTAAAAGGATTTCTTCCATGGACACTATCGAACTGAAGATCAAGGGCATGAGCTGCGGCTCTTGCGTCTCGTCGGTTACTCATGCACTGCAGCGAGTGCCTGGTGTGGATGCCGTCGACGTGGATCTGGCGCGCGGTATCGCGCGCGTCAGCGGTAACGCCCAGGCCGCGCCCGCAATGCTGGCCGCGCTGGCAGCAGCCGGTTACGAAGCCGAGTCGCTTAGCACTGGCGCCGGAGCGAAGACGGAGCATGCCCACCATGGTGACGTCCCAACCGGCACTGCTCACAAGAGCGGTGGATGCTGCCACTGATAGACCGCTAGGAGGGGCGGCCGGGCAGTGCACCGATCGGCGTCCCTAACCTTGACCTTGCGAAGGAGTTCTCATGTCGTCGCTTCGATCTCTCTCCAGGCACCGCCAGTCGGGCCGCATCGGTTCAGGGGCCATCTTCATTGCGTTTGCGTTGATTGCCCTGTTCTTCCTGTTCACCGAGCACCGGGCACATCTGTTCGGCTGGTTGCCGTTTCTTCTACTGCTGGCTTGTCCGCTGCTGCACCTCTTCCACGGGCACGGTGGCCATGGAGGGCACGCAGGTCACGAGGACCAGCCGCGCGGTTCCGATTCCGGAAGTAGCCGCCCATCGGGGTCGACGGCCAGCGAACAACCGCCCGTTCAGGGCGCTCAGCATCACCACCACTAAGTTCTTCTCAGAGGAGCGCCATCATGGACCAATCGACACCTCCCGCCTATGGCTTATGGTCGCTGGTAATCATCAATTCCCTCGTTTTCATCATCTTCGCGTTCAGCTTCGCCAAGCCACAAAGCCCGCGCGACTGGCGTTCGTTTGGCGCGTTCTCTGCGTTCCTGGTGGCGCTATTCACCGAGATGTACGGCTTCCCGCTGACGATCTACCTCCTGTCGGGTTGGCTGAGCGCGAAGTTCCCCGGCGTGAATTTCATGTCGCATGACGCTGGCCACCTGCTGGAGGTGATGTTCGGCTGGCGCGCCAATCCGCATTTCGGGCCGTTCCATCTGCTGAGCGCTATCTTCATCGGCGGTGGCTTTTGGCTATTGTCGGCCGCTTGGGCGGTGCTTTACCACAACCAGCGGAGCCATACGCTGGCGACCACCGGCGCCTACTCCCGTATCCGGCATCCGCAGTATGTGGGCTTCGTTTTGATCATGTTCGGTTTTCTACTGCAGTGGCCGACCATCCTGACACTGCTGATGTTCCCAGTGCTGGTGGTCATGTACGTGCGTTTGGCCATTACGGAAGAGAAGTGGGCGGAGCGCGAATTTGGGGAGGAGTGGGCGCACTATGCGTCGCACACCCCGCGGTTCATCCCGAATTTTGGCGACAAGCAAGCGGATCGCCACCACCACGCATGACAAAAAGGGGGAGGCGATGAAGCTCAGTTTTCACGGTGCGGCCGGCACAGTGACCGGCTCAAAGTATTTGGTGGAGCATCAGGGGCAGCGCCTGCTGGTTGATTGCGGGTTGTTCCAGGGCTACAAGCAGTTGCGATTGCTGAACTGGGAGCCGTTGCCGTTCAGCGCCGCCGACATCGATGCGGTGGTGCTGACACACTCCCATCTGGACCATGCCGGTGCGTTACCGTTGCTCGTGAAACAGGGCTTCCGGGGCCGGATTCTGGCGACGCCCTCGACAATCGAACTATGCGGTCTGCTGTTGCCCGACAGCGGGAGAATCCAGGAGGAGGACGCCGCCTATGCGAACCGGCATCACACCTCCAAGCACGCCACGGCTTTGCCGCTGTACACGGAGGACGACGCACGTCGCGCAATGGAACAGTTGCACCGATTGCCTTTCGACCAGTGTGTGGACGTCGTCCCCGACGTTACGGTGACCTTGCGCCCGGCTGGGCATATTCTCGGCGCGGCCTCGGCCGAACTGACAGCGGGGCAGACGACAGTGCTGTTCTCCGGAGACGTTGGCCGCCCCGACGACCCGGTGATGCGTGCGCCTGCGCCGGCTCCCAAGGCAGACTACATCGTTGTCGAATCGACTTATGGGGACCGGCTACACGAACCGGTACCCAATGCGCAGGCCGTGCTCGGTGAGGCGATTGCTCGCACAGCACACCGTGGCGGCATGGTCGTGATTCCGGCGTTTGCGGTGGGGCGTGCACAGTTGCTGCTGCATTTGATCCACAAGCTGAAGCAACAGGGCGCGATTCCAGACCTGCCTGTTTTTCTCGACAGCCCGATGGCAATAGATGCAACCGAGATCTATCACCGCCATCACGCCGAACATAAGCTGTCGCTCGAAGATTGCCTCGGGATGTACAAAGCTGCGCGCATGATCAGGACCCCGGAGGAATCGCGGGCGCTGGCTGGGCTGGCCCTCCCGGCTGTGATCATCTCGGCCAGCGGCATGGCCACCGGCGGCCGCGTGCTGCACCATCTGAAGCATCTGGCGCCGGACCGGCGCAACACCATCATCCTGGCCGGTTATCAGGCTGGGGGGACACGCGGCGCGCGGCTGCAGGCTGGTGAGCGAAGCCTGCGCATTCACGGTGAGGACGTCGCCGTGCGTGCCGAAGTGATTTCACTGCAGGGCATGTCGGCGCATGCCGATGCAAGCCAATTGATCGAGTGGCTGGGCAGTGCGCCAGCGGCGCCGCGCTCGGTGTTCGTCACCCATGGCGAGCCGGGGCCGGCTGATGCGATGCGCCAGCGCATCGAGCGGGAACTTGGGTGGTCCGCCAGCGTTCCGTTGTTGGGACAGCACGTGGAGTTCGATGTATGAGGAACCCTCGCCACAGGGCAAGTCTTGCCGTGCGTCGGATGGGCATCGAGACGCAGCAGGAATATGTCGTCTACATGCATCGAGACTGCCATGTTTGCCGCTCCGAGGGTTTCGAGGCGCAGACGCGAGTACTGATTAGCCTGAACGGACGCTCGATCATCGCCACGCTGAACGTTGTCGATCCGACCTTGCTGGAGTTGGGGGAGGCGGCGCTTTCGAACAGCGCGTGGCGAGCGCTGGCGCCCGCGCCGGGCGACCGGATCACGATCTCGCATGCCCCGACGCTGGACTCAATGAGCCAGGTGCGGGCGAAGATCTACGGCCACAGGCTCGACGCGTCGGCTCTGGACTCGATCATTAGTGACGTCGCCGCTGGCAGCTACCCTGGGACACATATCGCCGCTTTTCTAAGCGCCTGCGCCGGCGGGCGGATGGATTTGCAGGAGACGATCGATCTGACGCGAGCGATGCTGGCCGCGGGCAAGCGGCTCGACTGGGGGCATGCACCGATCGCGGACAAGCACTGTGTGGGTGGATTGCCGGGAAACCGCACGACGCCGATTGTCGTGTCGATCATCACCGCGGCCGGGCTCACGATGCCGAAGACGTCGTCAAGGGCCATTACCTCGCCGGCTGGCACCGCCGACGTGATCGAAACGATGACGCCGGTGGCGCTCGATTTGGAGCAGATGCGCCGCGTTGTCCAACGCGAGGGCGGCTGCTTTGTCTGGGGAGGCTCGCTGGCGCTCAGCCCGGCCGACGACATGTTGATCCGCGTCGAGCGCCCGCTGGACCTCGACAGCGACGCGCAGCTCGTGGCATCTGTGCTGTCGAAGAAGATCGCTGCCGGCGCTACCCACTCCGTGATCGATGTGCCGGTCGGGCCGACCGCCAAGGTGCGCAGTGACGCAGACTACGAGTGCCTGAAGCAAATGCTGGAGCAGGTAGCGCAGGCCTTTGATTTGCACTTGCAGGTAGTGCGTACGGACGGGACGCAGCCGGTGGGCCGTGGCATTGGTCCCTCACTGGAGGCGCACGACGTGCTGGCAGTCCTTCAGCGTGCCGAGCGCGCGCCCGAGGATCTGAGCGTGCGCGCTGTCGCATTGGCTGGACAACTGTTGGAATTTTGCGGTCACAGCGAGCCGGGTACTGGCGTCTTGGTCGCTCAGCGGTTGCTTGATAGCGGCGCCGCGTGGGCCAAATTCCAGGCGATCTGCAAAGCGCAAGGGGGCTTACGCGAGCCGCAGCGGGCGCGGCTACGCGAGCCTGTGCTGGCCGAACGTGACGGGATGGTACGTGAGATCGACAGCCGGCGGTTGGCTCGCGTGGCCAAGCTCGCCGGGGCACCGAAGGCACCCGCTGCCGGGCTCGAACTGCATGTCAAGCTGGGGGATCGCGTCGAGCGAGGTATGCCGCTGTTCACCGTGCATGCCGAAGCGCTCGGCGAGTTGGACTACGCGTTCGACTACCTGGAGGCTCACCCGCTGATCGATGTGGGAGATTCGAGATGACGCCACTGATTTTTGCCATGCCGGGCAATGAAGCGATGGCAGAGAAGCTGGCTTCGGCGTTGGGCGCAGAGCGCGGGACTACGACGGTGCGGCGCTTTCCGGATGGAGAGTCGTATGTGCGGGTGGAGTCTGCCGTGGAGGGGCGGCGGGTCGCCATCGTCTGCACGCTAGACCGGCCGGACGACAAGCTGATTCCGTTGCTGCTGTTGGCGGCGGCCGCCCGGGAGAACGGTGCGACCGACGTTGGTCTGGTCGCACCTTACCTCGCCTACATGCGACAGGATAGTTGCTTCCAGCCGGGTGAGACGGTGAGTGCACGGCATTTTGCAGCCTGGTTGTCGCGTGGATTTGATTGGCTGGCAACAGTCGATCCCCACTTGCACCGCATCACCAAGTTGTCGCAGGTCTATGTAATCCCAACGCGTCACGTCCACGCGGCGCCGGCTGTGGCGGCATGGCTGCGCGCCCATGTGACACGCCCGGCGCTTGTGGGCCCTGACGAGGAGAGCAACCAATGGGTGGCCGATGTCGCAAGCAGGGCGGACGCGCCCATGGTGGTGCTGCACAAGGTCCGCAAAGGTGACCGGGATGTCGAGGTTTCGGTGCCGGATGTGGAGCGCTGGCGCGACCACACGCCGGTGCTGGTCGATGACATTGTCTCCACCGGTCGCACGATGGCCGAGACCATTGGTCATCTGCGGCGCGCGGGCTTGGCCGCGCCTGTGTGCATCGCGATTCACGCGGTGTTTTCAGGCAACGCGGTTCAGGATTTGGAGTCCACTGGGGCCGGGCTGGTGGTGAGCTGCGACACGGTTGTCCATCCCACCAATGGAATCTCCGTTGCCCCGGACCTAGCGTCCGCGGTTCGTGAACTCATGCAAGACCCCGGGGGTGCCACATGAGTGCCAAGACTCCGCACGTTCACTTCGAGATAGATCTGGCCGGATTTTGCAAAGCCGCGATTCCGATGTCGGGTTGGCGCTTCATCGTGTCAATTGGCGGAGAGGACCGCGACGAGCCATCAACCCAACGGGAGGGCAAGAGATGAACAGCACCAAGGCATTTATTGGCAGCGTTCCTTCGACCGACACCGAGCCGGCGCTACGCATCCTGCGTCGGTTGCTCGCTGGGATGGAGAAGCCGCCCGCACTGCGGCTGTGGAACGACACGCTGCACGGGCACGATACGGCGGTCGATTTCACGTTGGTGGTGCGGGACCCCAGCCTGTTGCGTCAGTTGGTGGTGGCGCGCAGTCCCCTTTTATTGGCTGACGCGTACTTTCGGGGCGTGCTCGACATCGAGGGAGACCTGTACGGCGCGCTCCGGTTGAAGAACCATTTCGAGTCGATCCAGTTGTCGTGGCGCGACAAGCTCGCGCTGTTAAAGGACGCGTTAATGCTGCCCGCTCCGGACCTGGGTGAGATCAAACCGGATGCGGGCTTCGCATCCCGGGTCGCCCGGCGCTTCGCGCACCGGCATTCGCGCCACAGCGATCGCGCCGCGATCTCGTTCCACTATGACGTGTCCAACAAGTTCTATGGGTTGTGGCTGGACGAGGAGCGGGTGTACTCCTGCGCCTACTTCGAGCAGCCCTCCGATTCGCTGGACACGGCGCAGCGCAACAAGCTTGAGCACGTTTGCCGCAAGCTGCGCCTGCGGCCCGGCGAACGGCTGCTGGATATCGGCTGCGGCTGGGGGGCGCTCGTATGTTGGGCCGCGCGCGAGCACGGTGTGCACGCCCACGGCATCACCCTAAGCGAGCGACAGCTCGAATACGCCCGCGAGCGCATTCGGATCGAAGGGTTACAGGATCGCGTCACGGTGGAGTTGCGCGATTACCGTGATCTGGAAGGCGAGGGTGTCTACGACAAGGTTTCCAGCATCGGGATGTTCGAGCACGTCGGCCTGCGCAACCTGCCGGCCTACTATGCGGTGGTGCGTCGGATGCTCAAGCCGGGCGGCCTATTCTTGAACCACGGCATCACGCACGACGAGGAAGGGTGGAACAAGACAGCTGCCACCGAGTTCATCAATCGCTATGTATTTCCCGACGGCGAGCTTGATTGCATCAGCAACATCCAACTCGGCATGGAGCGCGCGGGCTTTGAGATCCATGACGTCGAGGGACTGCGCCCGCACTACGCGATGACCTTACGGCACTGGGTGCATCGCCTGGAGGCTCAGCGCGATGCGGCGATCGCTGAAGTTGGAGAAGCCGCCTATCGCGTCTGGCGCCTGTACATGGCGGCCTGCGCGTTGGAGTTCGAGGCCGGTGGCTCCGGCATCTATCAAATCCTGGCGTCCAATCGCCACCCGGGTAAATGGCCTGTGCCGATGACACGGCGTGATCTGTACCGCAGTCGACCGCATTGGGATTGGGGGAACTAGCGCTATGTGCTTTTCCGCGACGGCCAGCTTTGGCTCCGGCACGCTACTGCTGGCAATCGGCACCGTGACGCTGCGTATGGCGCGCTGCCCGGCGGAGCGCCCTTATGCCGCCATCCCATTGCTGTTTGCGATCCAGCAGCTTGTCGAGGGGGTGGTCTGGCTCAGTTTTGGTGGCCCCGCTTGGCTTAACTTTGTTGCTACGCAGGTGTACTCATTTTTCTCCCACGTACTGTGGCCGGTGTACGTCCCCTTAGCGGCATGGCTGCTAGAGCCCCGGGGTCCGCGCCGCCGAGGGTTGTTGGCCTTTGTGGTTATGGGTCTGGCTGTGGGTGCATACCTGTTGTACAGCCTGGTGGTCAACCCGATTCAGGCGCGCCCGATGGCAGGCCATGTGGACTACCAGTCCCCGCATTTCTACATTGTCGCGTCGATGACGCTGTACCTGCTTTCCACGACGGTGAGCCTGTTGCTCTCCAGCCATGTTTGGGTCAAGGTGTTCGGGGCGCTCACGCTGGCCGCTTCGTTCACCGCCTACGTTTTCTATGCCCATTGGTTCATTTCGGTGTGGTGCTTCTTCGCCGCGCTGCTGAGTGGCGCTGTCGCACTGCACTTCATCGCACTGCGTTCGATTCCCCAACAACGGATTCCCTCATGAGCACAACCAACACATTCGAGGTGGCAGGGCTACTATCGCCGCTGGCAGCGCGCGGCGTCGAAAAGCACCTAGCGCAGATGCCGGGCATTGAGCATGTCTCGGTCAACGCGGTGGCCGGATCGGCCACGGTGACGTACGACCAGGGGCGCATTGATCCGGAACGCATCCGGGCGGCAATCCAGGACTGCGGGTACCACTGTGCGGGCGAAATGTTGCCCCGGCACATGTGCGGGCCGATGGAGCATGCTGTGGCGCCGGCACACGCGCACGGCCATATTCAGCACGAGCATCCTGAGCGGCACGTACATGCCGCTGGTGGGCCGGCCACAGCGGAGGCGCCCGTCGCGCACGACCACGCCGCGATGGCTCACGGTGGCATGGATGCAATGGCCCACGAGATGGGCCATGGCCCCGGTATGGATGCCAAGGGGATGGCGCGCGACATGCGCAACCGTTTCTGGGTCTGCCTGGCGTTTACGGTGCCGATCTTCCTGTATGCCCCGATGGGCATGGATTTCATCAAGCTGAAGCCACCGTTCGGCTTGGATTTGGGGCTGTGGCTGTTCCTGCTCGCCACCGCTGCGGTGATCTACCCCGCGTGGCCGTTCTTCGTCGCCGCCGCGCGTGCGTTGCGCAATGGCGTGCTCAACATGGCGGTGTTGGTGGTGCTGAGCGTCGGCACCGGCTACGTCTTCAGTGTCGGCAGCACCTTCATTTTCGGCGGTGCGCAGTTCTATGAGGCTGTGTCGGTGTTGCTGGTGTTCATTCTGCTGGGCCACTGGCTGGAGATGCGCGCGCGCGCAGGAGCGTCGGAAGCCATCCGCGCGCTGATGGATTTGGCCCCGCCAAAGGCCACTGTCTTGCGCGCCGGCAAGGAAGTGACTGTGGCGACCGCCGAAGTGCTGCTCGACGACATCGTCCTGGTGCGTCCTGGCGACAAGATTCCGGTTGACGGCGAGGTGCTCGAGGGCGGTTCTCAGGTGGACGAATCGATGCTCACCGGCGAGTCGATGCCGGTGAAGAAGATGGTGGGCGACAAGGTGATTGGCGCGACGATCAACAAGAGCGGCAGCTTCCGTTATCGTGCGACCAAGGTGGGTGCCGACACCGCGTTGGCGCAGATCGTCAAACTGGTGCAGGAGGCGCAGAATTCCAAAGCGCCAGCGCAGTTGCTGGCCGACCAGGCCTCACAATGGCTGGTCGTGATCGCCTTCCTGATCGGTGTGGCCACTTTCGCTGTCTGGTACTTCGTGCTCGGGCAGCCGGTACTGCTGGCACTGACACTCACGATCACGGTGTTTGTGATTGCCTGCCCAGATGCACTGGGGTTGGCGACGCCGATGGCGGTGATGGTGGGTACCGGCCTGGGCGCGATGAACGGCATCTTGTTCAAGAATGCTGCGGCGCTGGAGGACGCGACACGGCTAAATGTGGTGATCTTCGACAAGACCGGCACCCTGACGCTTGGCGAGCCGGAAGTGGTCGATATAGCGGTGGCCCGGGACGTAACGCCAGACGACCTGCTGCGCGTTTCAGGCTCGGTCGAAAAGCTCTCCGAACACCCGCTTGCGGTCGCGATCCTCAAGCGTGCCGGCGCACTGGCCTCCGAAGCGGTGACGGATTTCACCAACATCGATGGGCAGGGCACGCAGGCGGTGGTGGCCGGTCGGCTGGCCCTGCTCGGTAATCGGCGGTTGATGGAGGCCAATGGCGTTGACCTTGGCGCGCTCAAGGCAGATGCCGACCGTCTGCAGGGCCAAGGCCGCACCGTGGTGCACGTCGCACACGGCGGTCGCCTGATCGGTTTGATCGCGATCGCCGACGCAGTGAGGCCGTCTTCGGCCGAGACGATCAAGGCACTGCATGGCCGCGGGGTGCAGGTCGCAATGCTAACCGGTGACAACCGTTCGACCGCTGAGCGCATTGCGAAGGAATTGGGCATCGACATCGTGCTGGCCGACGTGCTGCCGGGCGACAAGGCCGCAAAGGTCAAGGAACTGCAGGGGCAGGGCAAGAAGGTCGGCATGGTGGGCGATGGCGTCAATGATGCTCCGGCGCTGACGCAAGCCGACGTGGGCTTCGCGATCGGTGCGGGCACCGATGTCGCGATGGAGAGTGCCGATGTGGTCCTGATGAAAAGCGATCCGCTGGATGTGGTCGGTGCGATTGAACTGTCCCGCGCGACCTTGCGAAAGATGCATCAGAACCTGTGGTGGGCGGTCGCCTATAACGTAGTGGCGTTCCCGTTGGCGGCCGGCGTACTCTACCCATTCACGATCAGCCCCGAGGTGGCGGCGATTACCATGTCGGGCAGCTCTGCGCTAGTGGCGATTAACGCGCTAATGCTCAAGCGAACCCGGCTGACTGGAATCCGACGCGCAAGCGCGGCGACGGTCCACAACGGCGTGACCGCTCCGGTGGCCGCTCACGGCGCGGGCTGAAGGCATCATGCTTAATCAATCGTCCGCCACTCCCGCACCCCTCGATGCGCGGGCCGTCAGGCCAGCGTTGGTCGTGCTGCTTGCTCTGGTATTTGTTGTCTCTCTCGGCTATGGAGTCGGGCTGCCGTTGCTGCAGTTGTATCTGGCGCAGTACCTGCCTGGTGCGACGCGGCAAACGCTGGCGTGGCACGTTGGCATGCTGGGAGGAATCTACACGCTCGCGCTGTTCATCTTTGCGCCGTGGTGGGGCCGCCAGTCGGATCATCGTGGGCGGGCGGCGGCGCTGACTACCGGCTTCGCTATGTTTGTGCTGGGAACCGCGATGGTCGCGCTAATACCCAGTCTCATGGCGATCTATGGCGGTCGATTGATCGCCGGGGCGGGGGCAGCGGCTATCGTGCCCGGTGCCCAGGCCTATGTGACCGACATCAGCAATACCGAGGACAGGAGTCGGCGCTTTGTGCTGATCGGTAGTGCATCGTTCGTTGGCTTTCTCGCGGGCCCCGCGTTCGGTAGTTGGCTTGCCGGGCCGCTGATGGGCATGCCTGCAGGCCAGATGCCCAGTATGGTCAACTGGCCCGCGTTGGTGGTCGCATCGGTCGGACTGCCACTTCTGTTGGCGGTTCGCCGCTGCCTGAGCACGACCAAGCCGATCTTGCTCGACAGCGGCTCGGTGCAGATGACCCGGCAGCGCAAGCGCTTCGTTGCTGTATCGATGCTGTTAGCCCTGCTGGCGTCCTTTGCCGCAGGTACCTTCGAAGTCGGCTTCAGCCTGTTTGGTGGCCAGACACTGCGCCTACCCAACTCGATGATTGCGGTGATGTTTGTCACGTGCAGCCTGGCGATGCTCGCCGCGCAGGCTTTGCTGCTGCTTCCGGCAGTGCGCAAGCATATCGACCATCGCTGGGTTGCCGGCGCATTTGCCGGCTCAGCGGTGGCACTGGGCTTTGCCGCACTGGTGCCCGATGCCGCCGCGCTTGGGCTGCTAATCGCCGTGGTGGCTACCGGCGTCGGCATGATTGGACCGGTGCTGTCTTATGAGTTGCTGGAAGGTGACCGTAGTTTCGCTGGGTCGCTGTTGGCAAGGCAGGCAGCCGCAGGCAACCTGGGGCAGGCACTAGGTTCGGTGAGTGCCGGTACCCTGTTTGGATGGAATACGTTCGCTCCATTTTGGGCAGCGGCGGCTGTGTTGCTGCTTGGTAGTGTGGCTGCACTGCGTTGGTGGGGCGCGGCGCGGCAGGCTGAACGTCAGCCAGAGCAGCGCAGCTTTCAAGCAGAAGGAGAAAGGCAGACGAGGGAAGGGCGGGGCGCATGAACAACAATGAAAATTCCTCGTGCTATGTGCGCGCATTGTGCTTTTGAGGCCGCTTTCCAATGGCAGCGCACCGAACCGGCAATTCGTGGATGGTGTAACACGTGACGGCGGATGTGACCTATCAGCGCCATTTGCTCCTTCCAATTGAACTGGGGTTCAAAGCCGTTATTGCATAGCTCGACAGGCTTGCGCGCATTCCTCACACGCACGTGCGCAAGTTTGACAGTGGTCGTGTGCATGCTTCGCGCACTCTGCGCCGCATTTCTGACAGATGGTTGCGCATAATACGCAAACGGCTTTGGCTTGGCTGCTGCCGCGTGCCATATAACCAACGGCAGTCTGGCACAACTCCGCGCAATCGAGATCCAGGCGAATACAGTCGGCAAGTTCCGCCGGGCTTGGCTCGTTGAGGCAAGCCACAGCACAGTGCAAGCATGTGACCTGACACGCGTTACAGGCGTCGAGACATTCTTGATAGGTTTGGTGAGACATCGTCGTTCTCCTGGGTGGTTGGCGTACCGACATGGCATGCGCACCCACGAGAAAGCAAGGACGGCGCCTTGTGCCAAAGAGGCGGGGCACGTTGAGTCGCAAATGGCCAGATCTGTCCGAACCGTAATCGGACCGCCATGTGGCGGTCATGTGCGCTTTCCGCCAGTGGCCCATGGTGAACCGAAGTGTTCGCGCTCTCGGCGGAATGCGGTCGGCACGTGGAG
The DNA here is from genome assembly GCF_000442475.1 of Ralstonia sp. AU12-08. Classification (NCBI taxonomy): domain Bacteria; kingdom Pseudomonadati; phylum Pseudomonadota; class Betaproteobacteria; order Burkholderiales; family Burkholderiaceae; genus Ralstonia; species Ralstonia sp. AU12-08. The sequence goes on from NZ_ASZV01000050.1 coordinate 36,047, forward strand.
ACGCGCGTGCGCCACGACGACCACAAGGCCATGTCGCGGGGGTGTGCCGGATCGCATTGGGCAGCAAATCACCAACGTAGCAGCGCCACAGCAAAGTGGTCTAGAACTAGCCTCTGGTGGACGGTGTCGAGCCGGTGCCGAACCCGTACACCTCTATGCGTCGTGACATCACCCAGCGGGCGCTACCGCGCGCACCAACAACTTCGGTACGCATTGCCATATCGTGCTGTTTTGGGACACCGATTACCATCTCATCGCACGCTAGTTGCTCGTGGGTGGTCTGACCTGCATCAACAGGCTCCGTGTGCAACGACTTAAGCTAAATGCACATTCCCAAGAAACGGAGGTGCGCCATGTCCGCAAGTCGCCGCGCATTGCGAGGCTCAGTCACCGTCCTGTTCGCGATTCTGAGCGAGATCGCTCTCGGCCATCCAAAGCTGGTTTCATCGAGACCAGCGAACAATTCTGAAGTGGCCGCCCCAAAGCGAATCGAATTGAGATTTTCAGAGGAACTTGTATTCCCGCCTTCGGGAGGTAATCTAGTTATGGCGTGGCTGCCGGGCCGGGCGCTTCACGGGCCGATGAAGATTCCGGCTGAAGTATCGCGTGGCGGAGACGCCAAGACGGTCGTTATTCAGCCGACTCAACCTCTCATGGCTGGTTCCTATCGCGTTGACTGGCAAGCGGTCTCATCCGATGGGCATCCTGTCAATGGCAGGATCGTATTCCGAGTACGATGAAGCGCCGATCCTCATCGTTTGAGTCCATCGGAGTGGCGCGCGAAACCGGCGGCTGTTTCGGTTTGCGACCCAAAATGCCCGCCAAGCCCGGCTTGGCAGTAGTCGCCGCAGTGTGCAAAGAACTATACAGACAATATTGCGGCATCGATGCAACGCGGTAGGCGGATAGAGAACCGTGTGCGCCCGTCAATGCGCGCAACGGTGATGGTGCCGCCGTGCGCCGCAACGATCGCTTTGGTGATGGCCAAGCCAAGGCCGGCACTTTCCGACTCGGGCCGCGCGCGCGATTTGTCCGCCCGGAAAAAGCGCTCGAAGATAAATGGCAGCAGCTGCGGCGCGATCTCGCTGCCGTCGTTGTCTACCGAAACCGTCATGCCGTCGCGATCATCACTGACCGAGACGACCACGCGGCCATGTCGCGGGGTGTGCCGGATGGCGTTGGAGAGCAGGTTGCTCAACGCACGGCGCAGCATGAGCCGGTCTCCTGTGACGTGTCCATCGCCCCGCGTTTCGAGCAGGACAGCCTTGTCTTCTGCAAGCGCGTCATAGAAATCGAACAACGCGCGGATTTCGTCAGCGATGCGGATGTCTTCGGCGCTTGGCAGCGTCAGGCTGTGCTCCATCTTGGCGAGGTACAGCATGTCGGACACCATGCGTGCCAGGCGCTGCAGTTCCTCCGCATTGGAGGTCAGCACATCGCGATACTTCGTGCCCTCGCGCGGCTGGGATAGCACGACCTCCGTCTGCGTGAGCAGGTTCGTGATAGGCGTACGCAGTTCATGGGCGATGTCGGTCGAGAAGTCCGACAAGCGGCGGAAATCGTTCTGCAGGCGCTCCAACATGCCGTTCAGGGTCGCGGCAAGGTCCGCCACTTCGACTGGCACGGTATCAACAGGCATGCGTTCATCGAGCTTGTCGGCAGTCACCGTGCGCGCCCGCGAGGCCATGGTGCGCAAAGGCGCCAGGCCTCGGCGTGCAGCCCACCAGCCGAATAGGCCCGTGGCCAGCGCTGCGACGGCGATATAGAAAGCGAGCGTCCCGCGGAAGGTGTGGAGGAAGTGGGCGTGAATGTCCGTGTTGATCCCCAGCAGGACATCAAGCTCGCCCGATGATCCATCTCGCAGTGGGATGGCCGCGTGCATGCCCCGATATTGCTGACCGCCTTGCGCCCAAACGAGGGTTTCGCTGGTATGCCGCAACTGCGCCAGCGCTTGCGTTGCCGCTTGAAAATCGAAATCCTGGGTTACGTACAGCATGTGCCCGTCCGAACCCTGGATACGAGCTACGAGATCGGTGCGATGTTGGATTGCCTCGCGGATGCGTTCGGGGACCTGTTCGGCGGGACTCGATTCGACAATCTTTTCAATGACGCTGACGTTCTCGCGCAGCGCGGTGTAGTCCTCCACCGCAAAGTGCTGATCCATGGCCAGCGCAATCACCACGCCCAGGCCCAGCAAGACGGCTGCCGAACACAGCGAGAAATACGCGGTGAGCCGAGTGGTCAGGGAGAACTGCCCCATCAGGCCGCGTCCTCGGGCGCTTCCAGTACATAACCCATGCCGCGTACCGTTTGGATCAGCTTCGGCTCGAAGTGGTCGTCGATCTTGGCGCGCAACCGGCGAATGGCGACGTCGATCACATTGGTATCACTGTCGAAGTTCATGTCCCAGACCTGCGAGGCGATCAGGGAGCGAGGCAAGACCTCGCCACGGCGGCGGACCAGCAGCTCCAGCAGGGAGAACTCCTTGCTCGTCAGCGGGATCTTCTGGCCTCCGCGTGAGGCACGACGGCGAGCCAAATCCAGCACAAGGTCGGCCACTTGGATTCGGTCGGACGAGACGGCACCGGTTCCCCGGCGCAGCAGCGTGCGGACCCGGGCTAGCAACTCAGCAAACGCGAATGGCTTCACCAAGTAGTCGTCGGCGCCCATTTCAAGGCCTTTGACGCGGTCGGCCACGCTGTCGCGGGCGGTCAAGAACAACACCGGCACCGCCTGTTCCGCAGCGCGCAACGATTGGACGATCTGCCAGCCATCCACGTCAGGCAGCATCACGTCCAGCAACAGCAAGTCGTAGTCGCCCGACATGGCCAGATGGCGGCCGTCAGTACCGTTGCGTGCCAGATCGACCACAAAGCCGGCTTCGGTCAGGCCTTGCTGCAGATACTCTCCGGTTTTGGGCTCGTCCTCGACGACCAACAGTTTCATATCGCGCCTGAATCACTTCCTATGATTTATGGGCTGTAGAGTACCGCGCTGCAGGCGGCATCACACCAAGATGACGGATTTGTAATGTTTCAGTCAGGTCGGGGTAGCCTGGCGCTGGGTAGCCTGCACCCACCTTTCAGAGTCGGACATTTTGTTAAGGAAATCTCGATCATGCGCAGCAATCGTGCATCCGGCCTCGTGCTACCGAACCTGCCGCGGCGGCGGTTTGTGCAAGGTTTGGCTGCCGGCGGTGTCATCGCCGGTTTGGGCCTGGGTGGTTTCACTTCGGCGGCATCCGCTGCGTCCACCGCGCTGGGGACCGCACCAGTGCTGCGCGGCACCGAATTCGACTTGGTGATCGACGAGACGCCGGTCAACTTCACGGGCAAGCCGGCTATGGCCACGACCATCAATGGCATGCTCCCGGGGCCCACGCTGCGCTGGCGCGAGGGTGACACCGTCACCTTGCGCGTGACCAATCGCCTGCGCGAGCCGACGTCAATCCACTGGCACGGCATTGTCCTGCCGTTCGAGATGGATGGCGTACCGGGCATCAGCTTCCACGGCATTCCGCCCGGCGAGACCTTTACCTACCGCTTCAAGGTGCGACAAAGCGGCAGCTACTGGTACCACTCGCATTCGGGCTTCCAGGAGATGACCGGGGTCTATGGCGCCCTCATCATCGATGCCGCCGGCGGTGACGCGATCCGGGCCGACCGCGATTACAGCGTGCTGCTGTCGGACTGGACCGACGAAGATCCGATGCGCGTCCTCTCCAAGCTCAAGACGCAGGGCGACTACTACAACTACCACCAGCCTACGGTGGTGGACTTCTTCCGCGACGTTTCCAACGATGGCTGGAAGGCGGCCATGGAAAAGCGGGCCATGTGGAACCAGATGCGCATGAACCCGACCGATCTGGCCGATCTCTCCAGTGCAACGCTCACCTATCTGACCAACGGCGTCACGCCGGCCGGCAATTGGACGGGCCTGTTTACGCCGGGCGAGACTGTGCGGTTGCGCTTCATTAACGGCTCCGGCAACACGTTCTACGACGTGCGCATCCCGGGGCTGAAACTCAAGGTGGTTCAGGTCGATGGGCAGAACATCGAGCCGGTCACGGTGGACGAATTCCGCTTCGGCCCCGGCGAGACTTGCGATGTGCTGGTCGCGCCCAAGGACGACGCCTACACCATCTTCTCGCAGTCGATGGACCGTACTGGTTATGCACGTGGCACGCTGGCTGTCTGCCGGGGCTTGCAGGCTGCAGTGCCTGCGCTCGACAAGGTGGAATGGCTGTCCATGGCTGACATGATGGGTGACATGGGCGGTATGGGTGGCATGAGCCACGGTGGCATGTCGGGCATGGACCATGGTGCGATGTCCGGTATGAACCACGGCGGCATGCCCGGTATGGATCATGGCGACATGCAGATGATGGACGACACTGGCATGACCATGATGGACTCCGGCGGCATGCAGATGATGGACCACAGCCAGCATGCGGAATCCGGCGGAGCGGCTAACAGCTTGAAGGTGCCGAGCAAGACAGCACGGCACGCGCGCACGGAATACGGTCCGAGCACCGATATGCACGTCGACATGGCGCGCACCAACCTGGACGATCCCGGCGTCGGTCTGCGCAACAACGGGCGCCGCGTTCTGGTGCTCGCCGACATGCATACCATCGGCGGTCCGATGGATAAGCGCGGTCCGGAGCGCGAGGTGGAACTGCACCTCACCGGCAACATGGAGCGCTACACGTGGTCGTTCGACGGCGTGGAGTTCGGCAAATCGACACCTGTGCACTTCCGTTATGGCGAACGGCTGCGCGTCATCCTCCACAACGACACGATGATGACGCACCCCATGCACCTGCATGGTATGTGGAGCGAACTGGAAGCGCCGGACGGTACGTTCCTCGCGCGCCGGCATACCATCCCCGTCCAGCCCGCCCAACGGATCAGCTTTCTCGTCACAGCGGACGCGCTGGGTCGCTGGGCCTGGCATTGCCACCTGATGTTGCACATGGATGCGGGTATGTTCCGCGAAGTGGTGGTGGTCTGATGCTCGACTTTCACAGCGGATTGATCATGCACAAGCACGTAAGAACACTGTTGACTGTGGCGCTGGCTGCCGCCGGCATCGGCGTTGCCTCGGCCCAGGAAATCCAACTGATGAACGGGGAGACAACCCCGGCGTCCCAATCTGGCGCTCAGAATACTGGCAGCTCAATGCAGGGGATGGACCACGGCTCGATGCAAGGCATGGACCACGGCAGCATGAAGATGCAGGATGGTTCGGCGCCGCCCGACGCACGCGATCCCGATGCTTACTCGGGCGGATACCAGCTCGGCACCGGCAAATACGCACTGGGCGATCCCCGCCACATGATGATGATGGCGGACGCGCACAACTTTGGCTCAGTGCTGGTTGACCGGCTGGAGTGGGTGCACGGTAACGATGCCAATGCAACCGCCTACGAATTGCAAGCCCGGTTCGGCAGCGTGTACAACAAAGCGGTCCTAAAAGCCGAAGGCGATGTCTCAAAGGGGCGCTTCGAAGAGGCGCGCACCGAGTTGCTGTGGAGCCATGCCGTCACAACGTTCTGGGATACCCAGCTCGGTGTGCGGAATGACACGGGTTTCGGCCGACCCACACGCAACTGGGTGGCCTTCGGCGTGCAAGGTCTGGCTCCATACTGGTTCGATGTCGAGGCCACCGCCTATGTGGGCAATAGTGGACGCACGGCATTGCGTCTGTCCAGCGAATACGAGCTGTTGCTGACCCAGCGGCTGATCCTGCAGCCGCGCATCGAAGCCAACTTCTATGGCAAGCGCGATCCCGATCTCGCCGTTGGCAGCGGGCTTTCCAACGCGACGGTGGGCTTGCGGCTGCGCTATGAGTTCAGCCGCCAGTTTGCGCCCTATATCGGCGTCGAACGCAGTCAGGCATTTGGCGGTACCGCCAACATGATCGAAGCGGCCGGTGGGCGCCGCGGCGACACCCGTTTTGTTGCGGGTGTGCGCCTCTGGTTCTAGTTTTCTCAACTCCCAACCACAAGGGTGTTTCTATGTTCACGTCTCGTTTTGCCACCAAGGCCATCATTGGCACGTCCTTGGCGCTTCTGGCTTCGGCCGCGTTCGCGCATCCCAAACTGGTCTCTTCGACGCCCGCCGATCAGGCGGAAGTGACTGCGCCGACGAAGATCGAGCTGAAGTTCTCGGAGACCCTCACGACACAATTCTCCGGGGCCAATCTCGTCATGACGGAGATGCCCGGCATGTCGGGGCATAACCCGATGAAGGTTGGCGCAAAAGTCTCCGCCGGCGACGACGCCAAGACGATGGTCATCACGCCCGCACAACCGCTGACGACCGGGACGTACAAGGTGGAGTGGCGCGCGGTCTCGTCGGATACCCACCCGATGACGGGGAATTTCACGTTCAAGGTGAAGTAAGGCCATGGCGGACGATTGGCTCAATATCGCCCTGCGCTTTGGGCTGTACCTGGACTTGACGATCCTTTTCGGGGTCTCGCTGTTCGGGGTCCAGGCGTTGCGACCCGATCACCGGGCCACGGCGATTGCGCGCCGATACGTCCGTGCCGTCGGAGTCACTGCCGCATTGGGCATCGTGCTGTCGCTCTGGAGCTTCGTTGTCATGGCCAAGGCGATGACGGGGGCCACCGAGTACGCTGAACTCACCAGCCATGTCTTCAGCATGATGCTGACCACCACCGCGGTTGGCCTGGCCTGGATGGCGCGATTGGTGGCCCTGGCCGGATGCTTGGTCGCCGTTGCGCGTTTGCGGAAGCACCCAGCGCCTCACTTCGGCGTGTGCGCCGGGCTGGGTGCGGTGGCTCTGCTAACGGTCACTTGGGCCGGGCATGGGGCGATGGACGACGGTGTGAAGGGATACCTTCATCTCACATTTGATATCGCGCACGTTTTGGCCGCGGGCGCCTGGGTTGGCGCATTGGCAGCGTTTGTGCTGCTGGCGTCGACAAGACAAGCGGCCTCATCGGAAACGGTGGAAATCCTTAGTCACACATCCAATGGCTTCGCGCGTCTTGGGACGCTGATTGTTGCCACGCTGTTTGCGACAGGGACGTTCAACTATTTTTTGATCGTTGGGCCGACGATTAACGGGTTGTTCACCACGCCATACGGGCGCTTATTGTTGATCAAGCTGGCTTTGTTCGCGCTGATGCTCGGACTGGCCGCAGCCAATCGTTATCGGCTGAGCCCACGGCTTGCGGCGGCGGTTAGGGCCGCAGACCACGTCCACGCGGTGATAGCACTGCGCCGCAGTCTGGTCATGGAAACCAGCCTTGCCATACTGATTTTGGCGTTGGTCGCTTGGCTTGGTGTGCTTTCGCCGCCTGGAACCTGATACTGCTTACCTGTTTGCCGGAGGAACCATGATGATGAAATCGCCGACTGCCAAGCCCGTGTCCGCGACAAGACGGTCCCTGATTGCAGGTCTGTTACTGCTGCCTGCCGTAGCCCTGGCGCAAAAGGCCGGATCGAAACCCGTGATCCAGGTGTGGAAAACGCCGGGTTGCGGCTGCTGCAAGGATTGGCTTGCCCACTTGCGGGACAACGGGTTCGACGTGGTTGCACATGACGTCGAGGAAACGGTGGAAGCCAGGCGAAAGGCTGGCATGCCAGAGCGCTATGCCTCTTGTCACACGGGCATCGTGCAGGACTATGCGCTGGAAGGCCATGTTCCGGCACGCGAAATCAAGCGTCTGCTGCAGGAGCGCCCGAAAGCGATCGGGCTGGCGGTCCCCAGCATGCCGCTCGGCGCCCCTGGCATGGATGGGCCGGCATACGGTAATCGGCGCATGCCATACAACGTCCTGCTGATCGGATTGGACGGACAGGCCACCGTGTTCCGCGCATACAGCTGATGGGGTGTGACCGTCTCCTTGGCACCCGCAATCGTGCCACCGGTCAGAGCGTTTTGGCGATGGCTTCAATCGGCTTGATACCTGCGCCGAACCGGGCCATGGTTTCCCGGTGCTCGGTGAGGCTGGTGTAGGGCACATATCGGATGCCAAGTTCCGATACGCGGCTGAAGGCGGGGCGTGCAAGTTGAGCGCGCACGTCGGCCTCTCGTCCATCCGGCGCAACCAGGAACAGGTGTTTCTTCGCCGGCTGTTCTGTGCCCAGGGCTAAATCAAGCAGTCGCACGATGCCTGAGTAGATCGAAGTGGTGTGTTCGACCTCGAAGGCGGCTTCCACCTCCAGCGAAGCAGCGTTCAGCCAAACGACGTCGATAAGGGGCACGGTGTCGGCACCCGCTACCAACAGCGAGTTCGGCAACGTTGCCAGGCAGCCATCGCTGAGCACGCCGCCGTTGTAAGGGCGGCTACGGTCGTTGGTTGCCACCCATACTGCGAAGCCCAGTGCCTTGCCGAGATCGCGCAACCAGCCTTGCACCTCTGTATGGGAGGCATCGTCGGTTCGTCCCGCCTGAAGTTGTTTGGCGAAGGAGGCCGCTTCCTCGCGCGCCTTGGCCAGATTGCTCTCCCACTCAGCGATCGTGGCAGCATCGCCTTCTCGCGGCGGCGCCGGATAGCGCTCCATTCCGATATCGAACAGCAGTCCGGCAACTGCGCCCAAATCGTTGGACAGGAGGTCGCGGTAGCGACCATTCAGGGACAGCACACCCTCGCGCATGGCCAGGTAGTGGTCCCATTTCCCGAGCTTGACGCGAGAACCCGTCAGCGCGTTGTATCCGTTGACGATCGCGGTGTTGAAGGGAACCGCCAGCGTCGGGTGAATGAAGTACAGCAGGTTGGCGACGGCCGGGCCCAGCCCCTTGATGCCGTGTTGGTTCAACTGCTGAATCGCTTGAACCAGTTCTTGTTCGGTGTCGCAGCAATTGCACGTATGCAGCAGCCTGGCGAACGCTCGCTGATGATCGGCATTCTCATAGATGTCCGGGATGCGCAGTTTGGGCTTCCAGAGGAAGGCATGGTCCGCCCCCTTGAAGATCTGGCGCTGCTCTGCAATCGAGGAGACCACGGTTTCGAGGGGGGACCCGCGATAGGCGTTGCCGAATGTCCCAGCTTGAATCTCATTGACGACCGCGCCGATGCCGCGCCGAATGGAGCGGAAGTTCTTGAGGCGCTCCGGCCAGAGAAACCACGTCTGATATGTCCCGTCCCTGTCAGCTTTCCATCGCTCAATGAGCGTTCTTGTCAAATCGGTCATGCACGCCAGTGTTCTTCAAAAGATCGGAGTCTATCTTCTCAAAGAATGCGTTCAATTTGTCGCTCGTATGCGCGTCTTGTTTCGATAACCAGCGTGCTGGTGCCGGGAATGCTGTATGGGCGCAAACTGATTTCGGCGGACACCCTGGAACGTGCACCGCAGGCGTCAGGTGATACCAGTGTGGCTCACTGAGAGCAGGGTCGGTGGCCGTACGGCCAATTGCGAAGGTGTATGTTTTTGAAGTGTACGTTGCCCCTTGAATCCATAGAGGCGCGCTCCACCGCTTGATCCTATGACCTATTTTCTTTTCAAATCAGCACCTTAGATCGGATGTGGCGGATTTTTTACGAATCCCGGCCATCCCTCCCATTGGCCCAGGTGGCGAAGCCGCGCCGCAGCGAGTGGCTGCTGTAGCTACCCGCCTGCGCCAGGCCTGCGTCACGAAACAGCGAACGCAGCAACGGCACGATGCTGCTGGCCTGCAGCCCGTCGTCGGCCATCCGTCCCCAGCGATCGATCCGTCGGAACACGGGGCCGCCGGCCAATCCGGATGCGCCCAGCCAAGCCTCGTAGGCGGCGACCGGACACAAGCGCGACAGGGCCGGTGCCTTGTGGGTGGTGCCCACGTGGTTGCGGTCCGTCTTGGTGCGCGGCAGGAAGATCGTCATGCCCCGGCCGGCCTCGACCGTGATGTGCTCGATCTGCAGCCGGCTCAGTTCGTCGGAGCGGAAGCCCCGCCAGAAGCCGATCAGCACCAGCGCCTTGTTGCGGGCATGAACTTGTAGTGGATGGACGTTTCCCGCGGCCGAGTCTGCCGCAATTTGCGCGTCCAGCCACGCCACCAACTGCTCCAGTTGGGCGAGCTGCAGCGGCTTGGCACGTCGCTCCTGGGCCGGGTGCAGCGCCTGGATGCCCTTCAGAACCTTGCGGACATGTGGCGCTCGGGTGGGGTCCGGAAAGCCCTGCGAGATGTGCCATTGCGCGATCGCAGCCAAACGCTGACGCAGCGTGTTGATGGAAAGCGTCTGCGCGTGCTCGGCCAAATACTGCGCAATGTTGTCGGCGCTGGCCGGCAGGAAGCCTCCCCATTCCCGCTCGAAATGGCGGATGGCAGACTGATAGCTGCGTCGCGTGTGATCGCGGGTTGCGGCTTCCAGGTATCGGTCGATGTCGGCCATGAAGCAGTCGTGGTGGGCTGGATGGCCATATTGTCGCCGCTGCAGCACCGTGATGTGGCACCGGTCAACAGTGACCGTACTCCTTGCCATCAATCCATATTTCTACTACATTGGAAATATGGAAGAAAACGACGTCATCCGATCCCTCGCCGCGCTCGCGCACAGCCTCCGCCTGCAAGTTTTCCGCATGCTGGTGGTGGCTGGGCCCACGGGCATGACTCCAGGTGCGATCGCCGAACAGCTCGACGTGCCGGGTGCGACCTTGTCGTTCCACCTCAAGGAACTGATGAACGCGCACCTGGTGACGCAAGAGCGCGACGGCCGCAACCTGATCTACCGCGCGGCCTACGACCATATGGATGCACTGTTGGGCTTCCTGACCGCCAACTGCTGCCAGGGCGAAGCCTGCCTGGAAGCCGACACCACCGCATGCAAATGCTGACTGGAGATGCCAAATGAAGCGATTTCACGTACACGTTCACGTTGACGATCTTGGCAAGAGCATCGCCTTCTATTCGAAGCTGTTCGCCGCCGAGCCGGCGCGCGTGGAAAGCGACTATGCGAAATGGATGCTGGACGATCCGCGCATCAACTTTGCCATCTCCACGCGCGGCAGCGCCGCCGGAGTGGACCACCTCGGCTTCCAGGTCGATGACGCTGCCGAGTTGGCCGAGTTGAAGGCGCGAGCCGAAGCCGCAGACATGGCGTTGCTGGACGAGGGCGAGACCACCTGCTGCTACGCCCGTAGCGACAAGCACTGGATCACCGACCCGCAGGGCATCGCGTGGGAGCACTTCCATTCGCTCGGCAACATCCCGGTATTCAGCGAAGGCAAGAAGGAAGAAGTTGCTACTGAAGGCTCCGCCTGCTGCGCTCCGCGTGCGCCGGGTGGAAAGCCGATTGGGATTGCGGTGAAGTCGGGTTCGTCCTGCTGCTAGGAGCCCCTCCATGGCCGACAAGACCTACAACGTGCTGTTCATCTGCACCGGCAATTCCGCGCGCTCGATCCTGGCCGAGGGTCTGTTGAACCACCTCGGTGGCGACCGATTCAAGGCCTTCTCCGCAGGTAGCCACCCCGCCGGTGCGGTGAACCCGTTTGCGCTGCATGCCCTGCAGCAGTTCGGTATCCCGACGGACGGGTTCCGTAGCAAGAGCTGGGACGAGTTCTCGCAAGACGGCGCGCCCGAACTGGACTTCGTTTTCACCGTCTGCGACAAGGCAGCCGGCGAGGTGTGTCCGGTATGGCCGGGCCAGCCCATGACCGCCCATTGGGGTGTGGTTGATCCTGCAGCGGTGGAGGGTTCCGACGAGCGCAAGCAGCAGGCCATCCGCGATGCAGCCATCACCCTGAAGCGCCGCATCGAGCTGTTCCTGTCGTTGCCAATTCCAAAGCTCGATACCGTTGCCTTACAGAAGGCTGTGCGCGACATCGGCCAGCAATAACCCGATTTCTTCCCATGACTACAAACGTCCTTATCCTCTGCACCCACAACTCCGCACGCAGCGTGCTGAGTGAAGGCATGCTCAACCACTGGGCACAAAAGCTCGGCAAAGACGTGCGCGCCTACAGCGCCGGTAGCGCGCCGAGCGGCCGCCTCAACCCGTTTGCATTGGAAGCCCTCACCAACGCCGGCATCGACACCGCCGGTTATCGCAGCAAGAGCTGGGACGAGTTCGTCGCTGACGGTGCGCCACAGATGCGCGTCGTCATCACCGTGTGCGACAGCGCCGCCGCCGAGCAATGTCCCTACTGGCCGGGCAGCCCGGTCAAGGTGCATTGGGGCTATGCCGACCCATCCAACGCTCCAGGCGGCGACGAGGGTAAGCGACAAGCGTTTGAGGTGACGCGCCAAGCCATCGGCTACCGCATGCTACAACTGCTGGCGTTGCCACTCGATACGCTCTCCAACGCCGAGTTGCAAGCGCAGCTCGAACGCATCTCGCAAGACTGAACGCCATGGTGGATCTGCGCAGCCGGCTTGCCGCCGAAGCATTGGGCACGGCGCTACTGCTCGCCATTGTCATCGGGTCCGGCATCATGGCCGAGCGCCTGGCGGGCGGCAACGTCGCGGTGGCACTGCTGGCCAACACAGCTGCCACGGTCGGCGGCCTCTACATCCTGATCGAGGTGTTCGGGCCGATCAGCGGCGCGCACTTCAATCCGGCTGTCCGTGCGGTCATGGCGGCACGCGCAGAACTGCCCGGTTCGGCGCTCGCTCCCTACATCGCGGCACAGCTTGTGGGGGCGGTACTGGGTGCATGGCTGGCGCACGCCATGTTCGACATGACGATCCTGCAGTTCTCGACCAAGGTGCGCAGCGGACCGGGGCAATGGATTGCCGAGGCGGTGGCGACCGCGGGGCTGCTGCTGGTGATTCTGCGTGCGCCGAACGGTCGTGCCTCTTCCATGGTGGCGGCCTACATCGGTGCGGCCTACTGGTTTACGGCCTCTACGTCGTTCGCCAACCCGGCGGCCGCGTTCGGACGCATGTTCAGCAACAGTTTCGCCGGCATTGCCCCAAGCAGCGTACCGGGTTTTGTGCTGGCCGAATGCGCTGGCGCGGTGCTCGGATTGATGCTGCACCGGATGCTGGAGCCGCGTCTGGCGCGTCGCGGGCATCCCAACGTCATCGAGTCCTCCGGCGAACACCCGGCGGATTGACTTCTCCAATGAGCACACCTGACTTTCGCCCTGCACGCCCTGAGGACTATCCAGCCATTCGCGCGCTGCTCATTGAGGAAGGGCTGCCGAGCGAGGATGTTGCGGTCGGGCAAGTCAGCCGCTTCCACCTGGCTGTGCAGGATGGAGAGCTTTTGGCTTGTGCAGGGTTGGAGCTATACGGGTCGGATGCGCTGCTCCGATCGGTCGCCGTCGCCAAATGCGCCCGCCAGAACGGTCTTGGCCGCGCCCTCGTGGGAATCGCCGAGCGCGATGCCTTTGCCATTGGCGTAAGCCGCCTCTTTCTGCTGACGACGACAGCAGCAGGCTACTTCACCGCGCTGGGGTACGAGCGCTTCGACCGGCGCTTGGCGCCTGGCTCGCTTCAATCCAGCTCGCAATTCAGCTTGCTGTGTCCGGCGTCCGCCACGTGTATGACAAAGAACCTGCTGTAATCGCGGGAAAATGCCCGTTTGTGTCGCGACGACCTCAAGGGAGCGGATAGACTCGTGGCGCGGCCATACGGTATGGGCGCGACCAGCGCGGCTCAAGCGACCGCGGTTCTCGGCCTCGCTATGGCAGGATCGATCCACCCGACACAGAGCCAATCGCTGTGACTGCACCCACTCGCACCACCTTGAGCCAGATACCCGCAGGGATTTGGATGCTTGGCTTTGTCAGCCTGCTGATGGACATTTCGTCGGAAATCATTCACAGCCTGCTGCCTGTCTTCATGGTGACCGCACTCGGCGCGAGTGCCTTCTATGTTGGCCTCATCGAGGGTGTCGCCGAGGCGACTGCGTTGATCGTCAAGGTGTTTTCGGGCGCATTGAGCGACTACCTCGGCAAGCGTAAAGGGATCGCGGTGCTGGGCTATGCCCTTGGGGCGCTGTCTAAGCCGTTCTTCGCGCTGGCGCCAGGGGTGGGAGTCGTGCTGGCGGCGCGTCTGGCCGACCGGATCGGCAAGGGCATTCGGGGCGCACCCCGTGACGCGCTGGTCGCAGACATTGCGCCACCGCATCTCCGAGGGGCAGCCTTCGGGTTGCGGCAGTCTTTGGATACTGTGGGCGCCTTTCTCGGCCCCCTGATCGCCATTGGCCTGATGTTTTTGTGGGCGAACGATTTCAGGGCTGTTTTCTGGGTGGCCGTCATCCCGGGCATTCTCTCGGTGTTGCTCCTTCTGGTCGGCGTGCGGGAACCGGATACCCACATCGGCGCCAAGCGGACCAACCCGATCAAGTGGGCGAACCTTGTCCGGCTTGGACGTCCATACTGGCAAGTGGTCGCAATTGGAGCGCTGTTCACGCTGGCGCGCTTTAGCGAAGCGTTTCTGGTGCTGCGCTCCCAGCAGGTCGGCCTGCCGCTATACCTGGCGCCGCTGGTGTTGGTCGCGATGAACGTCGTCTATTCGCTCTCGGCCTATCCGTTTGGCAAGCTGTCCGATCGCCTACGTCACACCACGCTGCTGGCGTGGGGCCTTGGGGTCCTGATTCTCGCCGACCTGGTGCTAGCAGTAAGCGCGCATTGGGCCGCCACGCTTGCCGGTGTGGCAGTGTGGGGCCTTCACATGGGCATGACGCAGGGGCTGCTCGCCACCATGGTCGCCGACACCGCCCCAGAGGATTTGCGCGGTACTGCTTTCGGCTTCTTCAACCTGGCCAGCGGCCTAGCGCTGCTGGTGGCCAGCGCCTTGGCTGGCCTGCTGTGGGACCAGCTCGGGGCCGCTTTCACCTTCTATGCCGGCGCTGCCTTCTGTGTGGCCACCATCGCGTTGATCATCCTTGCGCGGTATGGCGCGCGGAGGCTGTCGTCGGGCGAGACGGCAGGTGCCGGGCGTATGCGCCGGTGACGGCAGCTCACTTGAGGCTGTACGAGTCCGACGCGCTTCGGCCGGACCCCTGGTTCGCGGTAGGCTGACGCTTATGCCTTGTTCGATGCAGACCGCACGTTGTAGGCGATCATGCCGGCAATGATCAACAGAATCGCCACCTGGGCCAGCACGGTCTGCACAGAGGGGTAAATTCCCAGCACGTCGATGCGCGGCATCGAAATCGGCGTGATGTGCAGGAAGCCGACCTTCTGCAGCGCTGCGACCCCTTTGCCGATCAGCACTACCGCCAGGACAGCGACCAGAGCCGAACTGAAGGCAAAGAACTGGCGGATCGGCAGGCGTGCCGAGGATCGCAGTAGAACAACGGCGATGGCTGCCAGGATGGCGATCCCCGAGCCCAAGCCGGCCAGCAGGTAGATGCCGTTGCCTTCGCTCCACAGTGCGGCGTAGAACAGCACTGTCTCGAACACCTCGCGGTACACCGTCACGAACGACAGCACGAACAGCATGATCGCCGAGCGCTTGTTCAGCGCCGACGACAGCTTCTGCTTCACGTAGGCCTGCCAGCGACCGGCCAGGCTCTTCTGGTGCATCCACATCCCCACGCCAAGCAGGACCACGGCCGCAAAGATCGCCGAGAAACCTTCGGTCATCTCGCGGCTGGCGCCGCTCAAGTCCACCAGATAGGTGGCGACGGCCCACGTCAGCCCACCGGCGGCCAGTGCAACAATCCAGCCGGCATGGACGTACGGAAGCACGTCCGTGCGCTCCGCTTTCTTCAGGAACGCCATCATGGCGACCACGACGAGCAGCGCTTCAAGGCCTTCGCGCAGCAGGATCGTCAAGGCGCCCAGGAAGGTCGACAGCGGATCGTTAGTGCCGCCCAGCGCGTCCTGGGCTTCGGTCAACATGGTCTGCAGACGCTGAGCGATTTCCTGCACTTGCCCTGCCTGTCCGGTTGTGATGGCGTTGCGGTACAGCCCCATCGTCTTTTCGATGTCCTGGAACAGCGCCTGGTTCTTGGCGGCCAAGGCGGGCTCAACCGGCTCGAAGCCGTCGAGGTAGGCGGAAAGCGCAAGGCGCGAGGCGGTCGCTTTGTCACCTTGGTCGAAGGCGGCCACGCTTTCCTTCAGCTTGTCCTTGGCAATCGCGAGACTGTCAGCGGTGGACGCGCTCAGCACGTCCGGAGCGCTTCTGAGGTAAGCGGTCAATTGCCGCGCAGCATCCGGGCTGGTCGACTTAGCCAGCGACGCCTCGGGCGTCTGGCTGAGTTTGGCGAGCGTGGGCACCGCGCCATGCAACTCAGGGCGGGACGCCCACAACTTGGCGCCGGCTTGCCGATCCGCATCGGAATACGACAGGGTCGACGCAAAATAGGCGAGCGCCCAGCGATCGTCGTCGGTGAGCTGCGCGAAGCTCGGCATCGAGGTGCCCTCGACACCGCGCGTGATGATCTGCTGGAGCGCGAAGACGCTGCGCTCCTGAGCCCGTTGATGATCGGCCAGGGCAATGGGCGGCGGACTCAGTTTGGCGGCCAGAACGCCATCGGCGTGTCCGGAGCTACCGTGGCAGGACGCACACTGATTTTGATACAGCGTGGCCCCACGCTTGAGGTCGGGCACCTTGCTGGGCGCCATTGGCACCGGATAGGCTGCCAGCAAGCTATCCGCGAGCTTGTGCGCCTGCTCACCGACTGCGGCTGGCGCGGCTTTGTCGGCGATTTGCGAGCGCAATGCCCCGGCATCCTTGAGCAGTGCTTGCGTGCCGGGCCCCGCCGGCAACTCTGCAATCTGGCGCTCCGCCGCATGCGCAAATTCCTGCATTTCGGCGTACTCGTCGGCATTGGCGACCTGCCCGTCCTTGACGGAGCGGCCGTAATCGACCGCCAGATAATCAAGCAACTGCCAGACCTGCTTGGTCTTGTCTTGCGTCGACAGCGTGTCGGCGTACGCGCTTGAGACCGATGCCAGAAGGTAGAACAGGAGGAGAGAAACGACGCGCTGCAGCTGCATGAAAAACCTTCCGGCGAAGCGGGAGAGATTGCCTTAAATGAGAATGATTGTAATTCATGTTTCGCAGCAAAAGCCATCCACGTCCTCCCTGCAGCCGTGCAGGCGGTTCCTGAGAGATGATCGGCGCGAAGAATCGGGACGATGACCTGTGGGCTGCGTATCAGCCTTGACGGGTGACGTCAGCGTCGCACCCGTAACTCGCGTCGGACAACCCTTGCAGGATCCCGCACGCTTCAGCGGCCCGGCCATCGGAGCAGCTTTCGCGCAACGCGTACAGATGGCGCTTCAAGGCCGCAAGCGCCTCGATGCGCCGCTCGACCTCATGGATATGCTTGTCCAGGAGGGTGTTCACCGCACCGCAATCCTCGCGCGGTTGCTCGCGGTAGCGCAGCAGAGCCCGCACGTCGCTCAGCGGCATGTCCAGCGACCGGCAGTGGAGGATGAACTGCAGCCGTTCAATGTGCCGCTCGCCATACAGCCGGAAATTTCCTGAGCTGCGCTCAGGCGGCGGCAGCAGGCCTTCGCGCTCGTAGTAGCGGATGGTTTGAACCGGGCACGCCGTGCGCTTGGCCAGTTCACCGATCTGAATCGTCATGATGTTGGGCAGGAGTCTCTTGACTCTATAGTAACTATAGAGTGTGTACTTAAGCCCAATCCAATTCAAGCGACAAGGAGTTGCCGTGAGCGAATGCGGCCCGAAGGGATGCGATTGCGCTGCTGTCAACGTGGCGCCTCCGGCCCCCGATGCAACTGGCGTCGATTTGAAGCGCTCGCGCTACCGGATCGACAACATGGATTGCCCAACCGAGGAAGCGCTCATTCGCAACAAGCTGGCGACGTTGCCTGGGGTGGTGAAGCTTGAGTTCAATCTGGTACAGCGTTCGCTGACCGTCAATCACCGGCTGCCGTCCCCGGCCTCAATCGAACAGGCGTTGTCGGCCATTGGCATGCAAGCCGTGCGCGCGGAAGAGACGCGTTCCGCGCAAAGCACGGTCCTGACCATCCGGCAGATGGACTGTCCCACTGAGGAAGCACTGATTCGGGGCAAGCTGGCGGGCGTGCCGGGTGTGGCCGGTCTTGATTTCAACCTCGTTCAGCGCACGCTGGCGGTCCGTCACGCTGCGCACACGTTGCCCCAAGTATTGGCCGCCATCCAATCGCTTGGCTTCGATGCCGAGGTCCGCGACACCTCCGCTGCCGCACCCGCTTCTGTGCCGGATGCCGCGCCCACCAAATGGTGGCCGCTTGCCATTTCCGGGGCGAACGCCGTACTGGCGGAGGTCGTCTATTGGCTCAACGGTGGCAATCACTGGGTGGTGGTGGTCCTGGCATTAGCCGCGATCCTGACCGGCGGGCTCACCACCTACAAGAAAGGCTGGATCGCGCTCAAGAACCGCAACCTGAACATGAGTGCCCTCATGTCGATTGCGGTGACGGGCGCGATGGTGATCGGCCACTGGCCGGAAGCAGCGATGGTGATGGTCTTGTTCGCGCTGGCCGAAGTCGTCGAAGCCCGGTCGCTGGATCGTGCGCGTGACGCGATCCGTGGTTTGATGGATCTCGCGCCCGAGACCGCCATGGTTCAGCGCAGCGATGGGAGCTGGGGCGACGTCGATGCCAAGACCGTTGCCGTCGGCAGCCGGGTGCGGGTCAAGCCGGGCGAGCGCATCGCGCTCGATGGCGAGGTGCTGCAGGGGCGCTCCTCCGTGAACCAGGCACCGATTACGGGCGAGAGCCTGCCGGTCGAGAAGGCGGAAGGCGACCCGGTGTTCGCCGGCACCATCAACGAGTCCGGATCGTTCGAGTACCGCGTCACCGCGGCGGCAAGCGACTCTACGCTGGCACGCATCATCCACGCAGTGGAGGCTGCTCAAGGCAGTCGCGCACCCACGCAGCGTTTCGTTGATCAGTTCGCCCGGCTGTACACCCCCATCGTCTTCGCCGTCGCGCTGGCGGTGGCCATCTTGCCGCCGCTCCTGTTCGGTGCCGCCTGGCTGGATTGGATCTACAAGGCCCTCGTACTGCTGGTGATCGCGTGTCCCTGCGCCCTCGTGATTTCGACGCCGGTGAGCATCGTGAGCGGCCTGGCCGCCGCCGCGCGACGCGGCATCCTGATCAAGGGCGGGGTCTATCTCGAAGAGGGGCGCAAGCTGAAATGGTTGGCGCTCGACAAGACCGGCACCATCACACACGGCAAGCCGGCGCTCACCGATGTCATGGCCTGGAACGGCACAGACCCCTCGGCCGCCGAGAGGCTTGCCGCCAGCCTGGCGATTCGCTCCGACCACCCCGTCTCTCAGGCGGTGGCCCGCGCAGCGCAGGACAAAGGTCTCACCCCAGGCGAGGTCGCCGATTTCGCGGCCATGCCTGGGCGCGGCGTCCGGGGCCATATCGACGGTGCGCTCTATCACTTGGGCAATCATCGCCTGGTTGAGGAACTCGGGGTGTGCTCGCCGGCATTGGAAACCAACCTTGCCACCCTCGAAACCCAGGGCAAAACCGTCGTGATGCTGATCGGCCCGGACGGCGTACGCGCGCTGTTCGGCGTGGCCGACACCATCAAGGACAGCAGTCGCCAGGCGATCAAGGACCTGCACGCGCTGGGCATCAAAACCGTGATGCTCAGTGGTGACAACCCGCACACCGCGGAGGCGATCGCGCAGCAAGTGGGTATCGACAAAGCTCGGGGCAACCTGCTACCGGAAGACAAGCAGCGCGAAATCGAGCAGCTATCGGCACAGGGAACCATCGGCATGGTCGGCGATGGCATCAACGACGCGCCGGCGCTGGCACGGGCCGATATCGGTTTCGCGATGGGGGCCGCCGGGACGGACACGGCGATCGAAACGGCCGACGTCGCGCTGATGGACGACGATCTGCGCAAGCTCCCGGCCTTTGTACGGCTATCCCGGTCCACGGCGGGAGTTCTGAAGCAGAACATTGCGCTGGCGCTCGGCATCAAGGTGGTGTTCCTGGTGCTGACCTTTACCGGCCAGGCCACCATGTGGATGGCGGTGTTTGCCGACATGGGGGCCAGCCTGCTGGTGGTCGGCAACGGGCTGAGGTTGCTGCGCAAATGAATTGGAAGTTCCTGTTGTACGACTGGGGCGGCTGGAATGTCGCGCTGTTCCAGGCCATCAATTCCGGGACGCCGGGCGCGCTGGACCCGTGGGCGTGGCTTTTTAGTCTGGTTGGGAGCTATTGGACCGCGCCGCTCATGCTGCTGGGCCTGTGGTGGTGGTCCACGTCTGCATCGAATCCGACTCGCGCATGCGCTGTGCGGCACCGTCTGGTCACGTTCGGCGTGGCCTTTGCGCTCGCCTTGCTGGCCGCTTCCGCGTTGAAGTGGGGGCTGGATTTCCCGCGGCCGCCCGCAGTGCTTGGCACTCTCGTGCACGTCATCGGCGTAGCGGAACTGCGCTACAGCCTGCCCAGCGGACACGCGACCTACGCGGCACTGGTTGTGGGCGCACTCTGGCCCTTGATGGGACGTCGAGGCCATCTCGCCTTGGTGTGCTACGCCGCTCTCGTCGGGTGGTCACGCATTGCGGCGGGGATGCATTTTCCGGCGGATGTACTTGCGGGCTGGACCCTCGGGGCTGGCTGCGTCGTTGTCGCTGGCCACCTGGTGCCGTTGCTTGCTGCAACATGGAGGAACCGTGGCACACCGAACGCGGTCTGGTATGGCGTTGCGGCGTGTTGCTTCATGGCCGATCAAGCTGCCAAGTTCGCCATCACGCGGATGTTTGCCTATGGTGAGCGGGTTGAGATCACGTCAACGTTCAACCTCGTGTACGTGCGCAATCCTGGCGCGGCCTTCAGTTTCCTCGCCAATGAGGCCGGCTGGCAGCGCTACCTTTTTATTGGCTTGGGCCTGGCTGTCTCAGCGTGGTTGGCCCACACGTTGCGCAAGCGGTTGTCTCGTATGGAAGCTTTGGCGTACAGCTTGATCCTTGGCGGTGCAGCGGGAAATCTCACAGACCGCGTCTGGCGTGGTCAGGTCGTGGACTTTCTGGACCTGCATTGGATGCAACTCCACTGGCCGGCATTCAACCTTGCTGATATGGCTATCTCCGCGGGCGCGGCATCGCTGATGCTGGCAGTGTTGACGCAACGGCATGGCATTACGGCGAAAACCCTGTCCGGCTGATTGCAGCCATACCTTGCGGCGGCACACGACCGATGGGCCGTGCGCCGCCGACGGCTTACTTGCTCCGCAGGTCCACCACGGTCGGCTGGCCATCGACCATGTCAAAGACCGCCAACACTGATTGGCCTTCCTTGAAGTTTTTCAGCGACGCCTTGTCCTTCACGGCAAACGTCATCGTCATCGCGCCCATGCCGAGGTTGTCGATGGCGCCGTGCTTGAGCGTGACCTTGCCGGTGTCGAGGTGGATCTTGCGGATCTCCGCAGCCACGGGCTTGGGTGACTGCTTGGCATGGCCGGCCGGCTTCATGTCCATGCCATCCATGGATTCGGCCGCAAATGCCGCTGGCGCTGCAGTGAGTGCAAGCAGGATCGCAAAGGTCTTGATGTGCTTCATGGTGATTCCTCTTGATGTGAGGGGTGGGTGGGAAGTGGTGATGATTTCGTCTGCCGCCGACGGATCAGCAGATACACGGCTGGGACGACGAACAGGGACAGTAAGGGCGCAGTGACCATGCCGCCGACCATCGGGGCGGCAATGCGCTGCATGATCTCGGACCCGGTGCCGTGCGCCCACATGATCGGGATCAGGCCGGCCAGGATGACGGCGACCGTCATGGCCTTCGGGCGGACCCGTAGCACGGCGCCTTCCTGGATGGCTTCCAGCAGCGCTGGTATCGTGTTCTGGCCCGCCTCCTGCCGCTCCGTCCACGCCTGCTTGAGGTAGAGCAGCATGATCACGCCGAACTCGGCCGCCACGCCGGCCAGTGCGATGAAGCCGACGACCCCGGCCACCGACAAGTTGTAGCCCAGCAGATAGAGCAGCCAGAAACCGCCGATCAGCGCGAGCGGCAGCGTGCCCATGATGAGCAGCGCCTCGTCGATCCGGCCGAACACCAGGTACAGCAGCACGAAGATGATCAGCAAAGTGAACGGCACGACGACCTTCAGTTTGGCGCTGGCGCGCTCCAGGTACTCGAACTGGCCCGACCAGCTCAGCGCATAGCCCGCCGGCATCGGCACCGCTTTGGCGACCGCCGCTTGCATGTCTTTCACTGCGGAACGCAAATCGCGCCCACGGATGTCCACGTACACCCAGCCCGACAGCCGGGCGTTCTCGCTGCGCAACATCGGCGGGCCTTGCACCACCTGGATACGGGCCACGTCGGCCAGCGTGATCTGCTGGCCGCGGTCGGTGACGATCGGCAGGCTCCGCAACTGCTCGACCGAGTCGCGGTAGTCCCGTGGGTAACGGACGTTGATGGGGAACCGGGCCAGACCATCCACGACTTCACCCACGTTGTCTCCCCCCACGGCTGATGACACGATGCTTTGCACGTCCTCGATATTGAGGCCGTATCGCCCCGCGGCCATCCGATCGATATCGACGTCAATGTAGCGCCCGCCGGACAGGCGTTCGGCCAGCGCGGACGTGACTCCGGGTACGGTCTTGACGGCCTCCTCGATCCGAGTGGTCAGCCGGTCGATTTCCTTCAAGTCCGTGCCCGCCACCTTGATGCCGACCGGACTCTTGATGCCGGTGGCGAGCATGTCGATGCGGTTGCGGATCGGCGGCACCCAGATGTTGGACAGGCCCGGTACCTTGACCACGCGGTCAAGTTCCTCCACCAGCTTGTCGGTGGTCATGCCGGGCCGCCACTGCTCGCGCGGCTTGAACTGGATGGTGGTCTCGAACATCTCGATGGGGGCCGGATCGGTGGCGGTGTCGGCGCGGCCTGCCTTGCCGAACACACTGGCGACCTCAGGGACGGTCTTGATGAGGCGGTCGGTTTGCTGCAATAGCTGGGCCGCCTTGCCGGCGGAGAGCCCCGGCAGCGCCGATGGCATGTACAGCAGGTCGCCTTCATCCAGCGGCGGCATGAATTCGCCTCCGATCCGCATCACCGGCCAGGCGGTTGCGATCAGCAGGACGGCGGCGATCCCGACGGTGGCTTTGGGGTAGGCGAGCACCTTGGCCAGCATCGGCTGGTAGAGGCGGATCAGCCAGCGGCTGAGCGGGTTGGACTGCTCCGTGGGAATCCGTCCCCGGATCATGTAACCCATCAGGACCGGCACGAGCGTGACCGACAGACCAGCCGCTGCTGCCATCGAGTAGGTCTTGGTAAATGCCAGCGGCGAGAACAGCCGGCCTTCCTGCGCCTCCAGCGTGAACACCGGAATGAATGACAGCGTGATGATCAGCAGTGAGAAGAACAGCGCCGGCCCGACCTCGGCTGCCGATTCGCCGATCACACTCCAGCGCTCGTGGCCTTCGAGCTCGCGGTTCGGATTTTCCTCATGCCAGCGTTCCAGGTGCTTGTGCGCGTTCTCGATCATGACCACGGCGGCGTCGACCATGGCACCGACGGCGATGGCGATGCCGCCTAACGACATGATGTTGGCATTGACGCCCTGGTAGCGCATCACCAGGAAGGCCGCCAGCACGCCCAGCGGCAGCGAGACGATGGCCACTAGCGCCGAGCGCAGATGGAACAGGAACACCAGACACACCAATGCGACGACGATGAATTCCTCGATCAGCTTGTGCGTCAGGTTCTCCACCGCGCGGTTGATCAGCGCGGAACGGTCGTAGGTCGGCACGATCTCGACACCGGCTGGCAGGCTCTTCTGCAGCGTGGCGAGCTTAGCCTTGACCGCTTCGATGGTTTCCAGTGCGTTCTTGCCGGAGCGCATCACGATGACGCCGCCAGCGACCTCACCCTGGCCGTTGAGATCGGCAATGCCACGCCGCATCTCCGGCCCGAGCTGGAGGGTGGCGACATCGCCCAGGCGAACGGCGATGCCTGCGTCGTTCGTCGTCAGTGGAATCTGCCGGAAGTCGTCGAGCGTCTTCAGGTAGCCGCTGGCGCGGACCATGTATTCCGCCTCGCCCAACTCCAGCACCGAGCCGCCAGTCTCCTGGTTGGCTCCCTTGAGCGCCGCCAGCACCTTGGCTTGGGACAGGTTGTAGGCGCGTAATCGATCCGGCATCAGGACGACCTGGAACTGCTTCACCATCCCGCCGAGCGACGCCACCTCGGCCACATTGGGCAGCGACTTGAGTTCGAAGCGCAGGAACCAGTCCTGCAGCGCGCGCAGCTGGCTGAGATCGTGCTGGCCGGTCTTGTCCACCAGCGCGTACTCGTAAATCCAGCCCACGCCGGTCGCGTCCGGGCCCAGCGCGGGCTTGGCGGCGGCCGGCAGGCGGGATTGCACCTGGTTCAGGTATTCCAGCACCCGTGAGCGTGCCCAATACAGGTCGGTCCCATCCTCGAACAGCACGTAGACAAACGAGTCACCAAAGAACGAGTAGCCGCGCACCGTCTTGGCACCCGGCACCGACAGCATGGTGGTGGTCAGTGGATAGGTGACCTGGTTCTCCACGATCTGCGGCGCCTGGCCGGGGAACGGTGTGCGGATGATGACTTGCACGTCCGACAGGTCGGGCAAGGCATCGAGCGGCGTGCTACGCACGGCCCACAATCCCCACGCAGTCAGCATCAGCGTCGCCAGCAGGATCAGGAAGCGGTTGCGGATCGACGCCAGAATCAGCCGGGCGATCATGGCTTGCCTCCCTGATCCGCGCCGGCGGGCGCGACCGAGGAGAGGACTGCCATGCCGTCCTTATCCAGGTGGAAGCGGAATCGCACCCGGTCACCCGCCTTCAGTCCCTTCGGTAGCCCGGCGGACGGCGCCGCGAAATCCATCGTCATGGCACCCCACTGAATCGAGGGGATCGGACCATGCGAGATTGTCAGGCCTTCACCCGTGACGGCCTCGATGCGACCGACGCCTTCGTGTTCGGTGGTGGCCGCCGCGGGCTCAGATGCCGCGGCCGGCGCCGCCATGCGCTCGGTGGTGCCGCGCAGACTGGCCTCCGAATCGATCAGGAACTGGCCGGAGGTGACTACCTTCTGGCCAGCCTTGAGGCCCGCCAGGACTTCGACCATGCCGCCGGCCTCGCGCCCGGTCTTGATCTCGGTGGCCACAAAGCCCGACTGACCTCCGTCCACCATGACAATGCTGCGCTGACCGGTACGGATGACGGCCTCCAACGGGATGGTCAGCACGTCCTGGTGCTCGCCGCTGTCGAAGCGGACCGTGGCAAACATGCCCGGCAACAGGTGCCGGCCCTTGTTGGGCAGGACGATGCGCACCTTGATGGTCCGCGTCGCCGGGTTGACGTCGGGCAACACGGTGTCGACCTTGCCGACCAGCGGCTCGACTGCCCCGGTCGGTGTCACCTTGACCGCGAGGCCAGGCGAGATGATGCGAGCTTGGCCTTCCGGTACCTCGGCAATGACCCAGACCTGGCTCAGGTCGGCCAAGCGGAATAGCGTCATGCCGGGGGAGACGGTCATCCCGTCTCGCACCGCAACCTCAGTCACGATGCCATCGATGGGGCTTGCGATGCCCACGCTGGGCTGCAGCCGGCCGGATGCCTCGACCGCGCTGACCTGACCCGGCGTCATGCCGGCCTGCAGCATGCGCGCCTTGGCCGCACCGGCGAGATCGGCCTGACCGTGTGCCGACTGGCGCAACACGGCCAGATACTCTTCCTGGGCCGCCACCCAGTCCGGCGAATACAGCGTCACCAGTGCCTGCCCCCGCCGCACGGGGTCAAGCGTCGCCCTGACCGCGACGTGCTGGACGAAGGCATTCGTGCGCGCCTGGATCACCTGCACGCTGCGCTCGTCGATGGCGATATTGCCGGGCGCCTCCAGCACCGCGCTCAACCGGCCGGCTTTGACTTCGGTCGTGCGGATGCCGAGGTTTTGCGCAACACGGCTATCGACCGCGATGCCGCTACCTCCGTCCCCCTCGGCATAGACGGGCACCAACTGCATGTCCATGAAGGGGGATTTGCCCGGCTTGTCGAAACGCTGCCCGGGCACCATGGGGTCGTGCCAGTACAGTACCTTCTTGCCGGTCTGGGGATCGACGTCGCCGGCCTTGAGGCCGGATGCCGAGCTGGCCGGCATCGACGATGGTGCCAACCGGGCACCCTGCGTGACGCCGACCCGGTAGGCGCCATAGATGGCGGTCCCGATAAGAACGAGCCCCACAGCCGTTGCAATGACCAGTTTTTTCATTTGCGTTCCTTGATGGCGGACTCGGTCTGCGCGGTGGGCAGCGGAACCAGGAAGGTCAGATCGGCCCACAGCTTGGCCGTCTTGGCTTCCAGCGCGAGCCGTTCCAATTCCGTATCGATGGCGCGGTGATTGGCCTCGGCCACGGCCAGCAGCGATCCGGTATTGGCGCGGTAGGCTGTCAGGGCCGCCTCCGCCTGCGTGCTGGCGAGCGGCAAGGTCTTCTCGTCATAGCGCTTGAGCCGTTCGAGATTGCGCTGCAGCTCGGCCAGCTTGGCGCCGACCATGGCCTGGGTGTCGCGCCGGAGGATTTCGGACTTGGCACGTGCCGCCTGGGCCTGGGCCAGCCTGGCCGCGACTTCGCGGTCCTGCCGGTTGCCCTGGTCCCAAGGCAGCGGAAAGCTGACGTTCACGGAGCCCATGTTCGAGAACGCGGAGCCGCGCTGGCTGACCATCAGCTCGACCGTGATATCTGGCTTCTTTGCTTGCGCAGCGGCCCGGATCTCGCTCTCTGCCAGACCCACCTCGCGTTGCGCGGCGGCGACCTCAGGCACGGTATCCAACTCACCGCGCGCCAACCGCTCGACCGGCAGGGGAACGTCCAGGCGCGGCGGCTCGGAGAGCGGGCGGGTGGCGGCCGGACCGATCCAGCGCTCTAGCGCGACGGCGCTGGCCGCCACGGCGGCGCGGTTTTCGTCCAGGCGGTCCTGCAGCTTCTGGATTTCCAGTTCCATCGCCAGCACGTCGGCGCGCGTGCCCCGTCCGCTGCGATACGCGGCGGTCGCCGCCTGCAACGCAAGTTCAAGTGGGTGTCCATGGTGGCCCAGCAAGGTCCCCGTCTGCTCGGCATACCAGCGGTCCAGCCATGCGCTGACGGCGTTGCGCTGCACGTTGGCCATGCTGACCGCGCGCTGCGCTTCGGCAGCGTCGGCTTCCGCTTCGAAGCGTGCCACCTTGGCGCGGCGTTTGTCCGGGCGTGTGAATTCCTGCATCACGCTGATGGAGCGCATGGTCATGAAATCCCGGCTGACCGAAAACTGGTCGGGGCCATTGACCGGCACGTTGTTGATGCCGAGCTTGAGCACGGGGTCCGGCAATTGGCCGGCGGCGACCGCCATTTGGGTCGCGGCGTCGATGGTCCCGCGCGAGGATTCGGCGTCGCCGGCATGCGCGGTGGCGAGCGCGACGGTTTCCTCAACGGAAAGCGTAGGGACAGATTGCGAGGTCGCGGCATGCGACATCGCGATGCCGAAGGCAGGCGCGCAAAGCAACGCCAGCGTCAGGCGACGTGGAAAAAGCATAAAGCCTCCAAGAACGACGACAGCTACCCCAATCTAGAGAGGGCAGCACCGGGTGACGTCGGTCTGGAGGCTACGTTTGGAAACTGCAGTAAAGAACGGCCAGCGGTGGTGGCGGCGCGCGCGCTGCCACTTGTGTGCGCAGCACCGTGCGGATATTGGCAAACGCCACGGGGGCCGGTTCGATGACGCCGGTGAGCACCGGCAAGAACACCGGCAGTTGCGGTGCGACATGATCAGCGCTCTTGGAGTCAGCCTGGCAGTGGGCCAAGCACAGCGCGCCGTTGTCCTTGTCCTGGCTGCTGCCCTGATCGGTCCCATTGGCCATGTCGGCGCACGATTCGGTCAGGGCGGCCTTCATGTTGTTGCTGCCCACTTGGTATCGGCTGCCGGCACAGGCGTACGCCGCCGCTGCCAGTTGGACTGACAGGAAGACCAGCAGGAGAAAGCCAGCGAAGAAAGAATGCCGGCGCAGCGTGTGACGCAAGGGTTAATTGCCGTGGAAACTTTGTCGGAAGCATACCTTTTTTCATGCGCAATGTAACTTCGCCGGATACCCGCGCCGCGATCGGACAAAAGAACGAGCGCGCCGTCCTTGACCTTCCCACGTGGGCAGGGTCTACCGTGAAGCCGTGAAGATTTGGGTACGCGTCGCTCCCGTGGCACATGCCACGGACACGTGATGCCGAAGCTTCGATGCACGCAGGAATCGAGGAGCACACCATGAATATCGGACAGGCCGCGAGCGTATCCGGGGTCTCGGCCAAAATGATCCGCTACTACGAAAGCATTGGCCTGGTGGCGTCGGCTGCCCGGAGCGCGGGCAACTACCGGACGTATGGAGACAACGACATCCACGCCCTGCGCTTCATTGGGCGGGCGCGGGCATTGGGCTTCTCCATGGAGCAGATTCGAGAATTGCTCGGGCTGTGGGAAAACAAGCGGCGCGCGAGTGCAACGGTGAAGGCGATTGCGTTGCAGCGCATTCAAGAGCTGGACGCTCGGATTGCCGCGCTTACCGGCGTGCGCGACACCCTGATGTATCTCGCCCAGCACTGTGACGGCGACGATCGCCCCGCCTGCCCGATTTTGGACGCGATCAGCAGCGCCGTCCCAGAGAGGCAGCCTGTGGCACATGCCACGCGGCATTGAGGCACCGCGAGAATGAACGACAAACGACCACATCCGCATACGTCATCCCCTGCGCCCGGGCACGTCGGCGGAGATTTGTGCGCACAAGGCGGGGACCACCAGCACGCCATGGCGAAGCAACTGACGCTTGTGACCGCCACCGAGGACCGAGATCCAGTGTGCGGCATGGCAGTGAAGCTCGGTACGCCATACCAGTCAAACTACGCGGGGGCGCGGTACGTCTTCTGTAGCGCGGCATGCCAGAGGAAGTTTGAGGCGGAGCCAGCCAAGTATGTCTCCGCCGGTGACGAAGCCAGTGCAGCACCTGGCGCCGTCTACACCTGCCCTATGCATCCCGAGGTCCGTCAGGACCATCCCGGGAGCTGCCCGAAATGCGGCATGGCGCTTGAGCCTGAGATGCCGAGCCTCGACGCCGACGAGAATCCTGAACTCGCAGCGTTCCGCCGGCGCTTCTGGTGGACCTTGCCGTTGACGATTGCCACCGCATTGCTTGCGATGCTGGGTGAACATGCCTGGGCAATGGGGCCGACGGTGCAAAGCTGGGTGGAGTTCGCATTATCTGCGCCCGTGGTCCTGTGGGCAGGCTTCCCCGTCTATGCCCGGTGCCTGCAATCGTTCCGAAACCGCAGCCCAAATATGTGGACGCTGATCGGTCTGGGCACCGGCGCCGCGTTCGTGTACAGCGTTGCGGCCACCGTGGCGCCCGACCTGTTCCCCCGCAGCTTTGTTGTGCATGGCCGCATTGCGGTCTACTTCGAGGCCGCCGCCGTGATCATTTCGCTGACGCTGCTCGGCCAGATCTTCGAGCTGAGGGCGCGCTCACAGACCTCGGCGGCCATCAAGTCGCTGCTTGGTCTGGCACCCAAGACAGCACGCCGCATCAACCCGGACGGCAGCGAGGAGGACATCCCGCTCACGCACGTGCATGTCGGTGACTTGCTGAGAATTCGGCCGGGCGAGAAAGTGCCGACCGATGGCGTTGTGATTGAAGGTGTGAGTGCCATCGACGAATCGATGATCACCGGTGAGCCACTGCCTGTCTTCAAGCGGGCGGGCGACCACGTGATCGGCGCCACCCTCAATACGTCGGGCAGCCTGGTCATGCGCTCGGAAAAGGTTGGCGCTCAGACGGTACTGTCCCAGATCGTGCAGATGGTAGCCCAGGCCCAGCGCTCGAAGGCGCCAATGCAGCGGATGGCGGACCAGGTGGCCGGGGTGTTCGTGCTGGTGGTGGTAGCCATCGCCGTGCTTGCCTTCTTCGGCTGGGGATTGTTCGGTCCCGAGCCGAGCTGGGTCTTTGGGCTGGTCAACGCGGTGGCCGTGCTGATCATCGCCTGTCCATGCGCGCTGGGGCTGGCTACACCGATGTCGATCATGGTGGCGAGCGGCAAGGCGGCGACCCAGGGCATTCTGTTCCGCGACGCGGCGGCCATCGAACATTTCCGCAAGGTCGACACCCTGATCGTCGACAAGACCGGCACGCTGACCGAAGGCCGTCCGGTCTTCGAGCGGGCGTTGGCCGTCGATTCGCTCGATGAGACCACGGTGCTGCGTCTGGCGGCGAGTCTCGATCAAGGCAGCGAGCACCCGCTGGCGGCCACCATCGTTGCGGCGGCGCGTGAACGGGGCCTGACCTTGGCGAAGGTCGAACATTTCGCATCGGACGCGGGCATGGGCGTGCGAGGCCGGGTTGACGGTCACCAACTGATACTCGGCAATGCCTCCCTGATGCGTCGGGAGCAAGTCGATATTGAATCGCAAGCGTTGCGGGCAAACGTGCTGGGGCAGTACGGCGCCAGTGTCATGTACCTGGCCGTTGACCGGAAATTGGCGGGGCTGCTGACGGTCTCGGACCCGGTCAAGGCCAGCACCCCCGAAGCGCTTGCGGCGCTCAAAGCAGCCGGGATTCGCGTGGTGATGGCAAGCGGCGACAGCATCGCGACAGCGCGAGCCGTGGCCGGCCCCCTTGGCATTAACGAGTTTCATGGTGAGGTCAAACCGGCCGACAAGCTGGCGCTGGTCGCAAAACTCCAGAGCGAGGGCCACGTGGTGGCAATGGCTGGCGACGGCATCAATGACGCACCGGCACTGGCCAAAGCCGATGTCGGCATTGCCATGGGGACAGGAACCGATGTGGCAATGCATAGCGCCCAGGTCACGCTGGTCAAGGGTGACCTGCGCGGCCTTGCGCGCGCACGGGAACTGTCGCAGGCCACCATTGCCAATATGAAACAGAACCTGGGATTTGCGTTCGTCTACAACGCGCTGGGCATACCGCTGGCAGCCGGAGTGCTGTACCCGTTCACCGGGTGGCTGCTGTCACCGATGATCGCGGCCTTGGCCATGAGCCTGAGTTCGGTGTCAGTGATTTCCAATGCGCTTCGGTTGAGAACGCAGGTGTTTTAGGCGCTGCCTCTTGGATGACCATCATGCCCGTGCGCAATCGCCCCTCACCGTTTTTGCCCGCCTTGCGGTCAAGGTTTGGCAGAACTAGAGTGAACACAATTGTTGGCAGTGATTCATGATGCATCGCCAAAGTCCTCTCGCTCGGCTGCTTACGCTCTCATTGATCGCGATGGTGCTTTTCTCGCGCCTTGCGATTGCGGGATACGTTTGCCCGCCCGAGGCGGGGACCATGGCGAACTCCTCGACGATGGTTGTTTCCGTCGTGAACTGCCAGCACATGGATGAGGCGCAGCCCGCGCTCTGCGCGGACCATCGGCACGATGGGCGCCATTGGGCGGATGCCAACGGCCACGCTCCTGATCTTGGCATGCTGCCCGCCGCAATTGGGCTCGTGCACGTTCTTCCTCCGACGCCTTACGCCGGACCGGCTTACCCGAAGGCCTCTCGGCCCGTTGCAGTACCTGGGCCCATCTACCTCGCAACAGCGCGCTTGCGAATCTGATCGCTCCCCACACGCGGCAATCCGTCGCCGCGAGCCTTGATTTCAATCGCTCCCCCGGCGGGATGTCCCTGGACTCTGCCTTGACTGAGCCGGAAAGAAACCTTATGTGGGGAAGACCATCATGCATTCCATTCTCAGAATCATCGTTCTCGTTTCGCTTGGTGTTGCCGCTGGCGCGGCCTTCGCAGGTCCCAATTGGGATGCCATCAACAGTGCGCGCGCGGCGGCGAAACGCTCTGCCGCAGCTCCGGGCGCCGCATCAGCCAAGGATGCGATGCAGAAGCAGTGCGCTGAAATGATGAAGTCGTCGGCGGACAGCGCCAGCCCGAAGGGCCCATCCGAGGCGAAATGATCGCATGCGCTTCGGCCTGGTCGTCGAGGCGCGTATATCGACGCAATCGCTTACCGGGAGTAAGCCGCTTGATCTTGCGGCATCCGGAACCGGTGGCGAACAGCACGGAACTTAATCGAAGATGGAGATCGTCATGAGAACGAGATCAGTCATGGCCACAGCGCTTGCGCTTGCCCTGCTTGGGGCCGGTGGATGGAGCGCTGCAGCCGGCCCCAGTCGCGCTACCGAAGGCGCCAAAGCAAGTCCGCAAGACCCCATGCATTCCATGATGATGGGCCACATGATGGACGGCGGGATGATGGGCGGTTGTCCGATGATGGGGCAGTTGCCGCCCGGAAACGAAAAGCTCTCGATGCAGATGCACGGAGAAATGATGCAGGCGATGGGGGAAATCCTGCGCAAGTACGCGGACAAGATCCAGACGCCCTCATCGAAATGACGGTGGCCGGCCGTATCGCGAACGACCGAGTACCACAGGAGTACCGCTATGAAATGCAACACGAGAACCATGGTCGCCGTGGGCGCTGCCCTGGTGGCGATCTTGGCAGTCGCCTATGCCGTTTTCCCGTCAGTTCGTGCCTTCGTGCTGGGCATTGGTCCCTACCTGTTGATCCTCGTCTGCCCGCTATCGATGTGGCTGATGATGAAAGGCATGCAAGGTCAAGACGATCAGCGGCGTTCCATGAGAGAGGACACGCCTGAGCGGAAGCAGCCGTTTCGGATCGAAAAGTGAATCGTGAGTGCGGCCGCGCGTATCGCGAAGGCGGGTTCCAGCGCGAGCAGGACAAGGACTGTAGGCCAGCGTGGTACGCGAAATCATCAGCGCAAGTGTGAGGCTGTGTCCGGAGATACAGGGGCAAATCCAATCCTGTCGTCTGCGGGAGGAGTGCGATGAGCATCATGAGTAGTTTCAGTGCGCACTACGGCCATTGGAACCTGGTCGCGGTCTTGGTTGGGGTGGTGTCATGGATCTTGTATCGGTACGTGGCGCCGCAAGGCTGGCGCGAATGGACTGGGGCGGGTCTCGTGCAGGCCTTTGTGATCGCGCTGTACGCGGAAATGTACGGCTTCCCCCTCACGATCTACCTCCTGACGGGCTTCCTCGGAATCGACATACCGCTGACGGCCTACAGTGGGCATCTGTGGGCAACGCTGCTCGGTTATGGCATGGCAGGCGCAATGGTCGAGATGGTGATAGCGACTGTCTTTATCCTCCCGGGCCTCATTCTGCTGATTTGGGGGTGGAGCACTGTCTATCGAGCATGCCGTGCCGGCCGCATCGCCCAGGAGGGGCCTTACGGATTCGTCCGTCACCCGCAGTACCTCGGCATCATGCTGGCTGTCTTTGGGCAGCTGGTGCACTGGCCCACGCTGATCACCGTGGTGCTGTTGCCAGTCATTGTGTTTGTTTATGTCAGGCTGGCGCGCAAGGAAGAACAAGACATGGTCAGCCGTTTTGGGGCCGCTTACGAGGCGTATCGACGCAGGGTGCCCATGTTCGTACCGGGCCGCAGTCAATGGAAACAGCTATTCAGCACCCACGTGGGCTCATGATTTCTCGCCCTATAGCCCCGGCTGCCGTGGTCGCACCTTGATGATCAAGGAGAGGGTTATGCGTACCAAATGGATCATCGCCATCATTCCCACTGAACTGCTTGAGTCGCTGGAGAGGCAGCTCGCGACCGCCCATGCCCCTGGCCTGACGATCACAAAGGTCAAGGGGTACGGCGAGTACAAGAACTTCTTTTCCAGTGACCTGACCACCGTGCACACCAAGGTTGAAATCTTCGCGGACGAGGCCGAGGTCGAGGCTATCACCAACGCGATCGTTGAGGTCGGAAAATCGACGGTGCCGGGCGCCGGGATCGTCGCGGTTGTTCCTGTCGAGGGGTTCTTGCATCTTCACGTTCCCCCTGGGGAGTCGGCTGGTCCGGCGGAATAATCCCATCGTGTGTCAATGGCGGGGCGCCAGGCGGCACGGGATCACATGCCCGTGTGACCCGCGAGGCGTGAGGGCATCCGCCGAGAGGCTATAGCGCGATCAGCACGGTGTGGTCGGTCATTGAGGTCAGGGAGTGATGTATGGGGTGGAGCGTGGCAGCGACGCGCACTGGAGGTGGCGGGCGAGTACGAGGCGTCGCCCCGGCACAGCTCGTTTTGCTGCTGCTCGCTGTCCTGTGGTTCTGCGTCGCAGGCTCCGGTGGTGTTGCCCATGCCGCGGAAGAGGAAAATCTCTTGCCACCGGAGCAGGCCTTCCGCTTTGCGGCGCGGCAACTCGACGACCGCTCCATCGAGGTGCACTTCGACATCGCCGACGGCTATCACCTCTTCCGTGAGCGATTTGTGTTCGCCGCACAGCCGGCTGGGGTCAAGCTCGGTACGCCCGAGTTTCCGCCAGGGCAGGTCAAATTTGACGAAGCGCTCGGCAAGCAGATGGAGATCTATCATGGCGGCGTCACCATTCGCGTGCCGGTGGCGGTCGTGCCGGCTGACGGCGAATGGCTGCTGACGGTGACATCACAAGGCTGTGCCGACAAGGGAATCTGCTATCCGCCGATGCACAGTGTGTACAAGGTCGGCGGTGGCTTGCTCGGTGGCCTATTCGATAAGCATCGGAGCAGCAGGCCAATGACGTCGCCCGTGCCGCCGGCGATGCCGATTTTGCCCAGCTTGGGAGAGGGGCAAATTGGGCCGGCTGTTCCATCAGCCGCGCCAAGGAATGACGACGGCGACCGCGTTGCGCACGTGTTGGCCGGCCACCAGCTTGGGAGGATTGCTACGGTCTTTTTCGGCCTCGGTCTGCTGATGACGCTCACGCCAGGCGTGCTGGCGATGGTGCCGATCCTGTCGTCAATCGTCGTCGGCGAGCACGTGACGCGCGGTCGTGCCTTGGTGGTCTCATTAGCCTACGTGCTCGGAACGGCGGTGGCTGATGCCGGTGTCGGCGTGGCAGCGGGATTGCTCGGCGAGAGATTCTCGACGGGGCTGCTGACGCCGTGGGCGCTGGGGGCTTTTACCATGCTGGCGGTGGCCCTGGCGCTGTCAATGTTCGGACTCTATGAGCTAGGGCGGCTGCCCCCAATGACGGCATCCTCAAATCGCTGGTCGGGCGGTCGGATTGCTGTTGCCGCAGCAGCAGGCGTGATTTCAGCATTGGTCGTCGTGCGCAGCGTGCCTGTGCCGCTGTCGGGCACGCTGACCGATGCCGAGCAAACCGGTGATGCGATTGGCAGTGGCGGTGCACTATTCGGTATGGCGATCGGCATGGGGGCGCCGTTGGTGCTGGTCGGCGTCGCTACTGGCTATCTTGTGCCGCGCGCTGGGCACTGGTTGATGGTGACGAAGCGCTTCTTGGGCTTCCTGCTGCTCGGCGAGGCGCTCTGGGCTGTCAGCCCGCTTTTGCCACCCTGGGCATTGATGGCGGCGTGGGCCATGCTGCTGCTGATTGCCTCCGCCTTCCTGGGCGCCTTCGGTTCGCTTGGTCCAGAGCCTCGCAGCTTGACCCGGTTGGGCAAGGGCATGGGCATGGTGGCCGCGCTGGCAGGGGCGATCCTGCTGGTCGGTCTGGCGTCCGGCGGACGGGATCTGCTCCAGCCGCTGTCGCATCTGCGTGCTGGCCTGATGGCGCCCGCCTCCACTGCTGGCCCGGCGCTGGTGCGCTTCGAGCGCATCCGTTCTGTGGCCGAACTCGACGCGCGCCTGGTGCAGGCCGCCGCGGCCGGCAAGCCGGTGCTACTAGATTTCTATGCCGATTGGTGTGTCAGCTGCAAGGAGATGGAACGCTTGACCTTTAGCGATCCGAGAGTCCAGGCACGGCTGGCGGATGTTGTGCTGCTGCAGGCCGACGTGACACGCAATTCTGCCGACGATCGCACCCTGCTCAAACGCTTCGGCCTATTCGGTCCACCCGGCATCATCTTGTACGGTGCCGATGGACGTGAGAGCCCGGTGCGAGTGATCGGCTTCCAGTCTGCAAGCCTTTTTCTCGACAGTCTCGCGAAAGCCTTCGGCGACGACGGGAAGCATTGAGATCTGCCTGACCCCGCCCGCAGCTTATGCAGCAGTATCGCCACCGGGTTCTAGATGCTGTTGGCAGGGTGGCCAGTCTTTATGGACACCGCCTCTGAATGAAGGCAGAGATTTCCTCGGGGCGCGCAAAAACCACGGCGGCGCGGTCGCCCTGCATGCCTGTGCCGATCAGCACAGGTTGACCGGCAGCCGGGCCGGCAGCACTGCCATCGGTTTTGAAGCGCAGGTTGAACTCCCAAAAGACGTGGGCCTTCCGGTCGGCGGTGGTGAGGCGATAGGTATCGCCACAGAAGCGGATTGAGGTGACCCGCGACGCCGCATCGGACTCCTTCAAATTCGGCAGGCCACGATCGGGCACCTTCACACGCCCCGTGGAAACTGCCTCAATGTAGGCGACCAGATCGGCCCGCGTGCGTGCATCGGCAATGCCGGGAAAGGTCATCGCGTTACCCGGCACCAGGGCCGCCGGATTCTCAAGCCACGCATCGAGGTTCCGTTTGTCCCAGACCAGACCTGATTGCTTGAGGGCGTCAGAGTAGCGTGCAAAGCCGTCGGCTGTGCCTGCTTTACGTCCCAAAACGCCCGCCAAGCTCGGGCCCGTCAAGTGGCGACTCGGTGCAAATGAATGGCACGCCATGCAAGTGCGGGCGGCTTGTGCACCCCGCGCGGGGTCACCCTCTGCACGAGCCGGCGCGCCAAAGGCAAGTGAGGCCAAAGCGATCCCGATCGCATGAAGAGCAGGTCGTTGAATCATTGGGCCGCAGCGCCCGCTCCATCCACGTGCTCTTCTAACGCGCCAGTCAAGGCCTGGCCACGTGCCACGCGCCAATGACGCCGTCGCCAGTGGTGTCGCCCGGCTTCTGATCCTTGCTCCAGCGGTAAAGCGGATGGCCCTTGTAGGCCCACTGGCGCTTGCCGTCATCACGGGTGATGAAACTCCAATCACCGCTCGCCTTGTCGTATGAATCGGCCAGCGCGGGTGGCCAGTTGGTCGCGCACGTCCCGTTGCACGCGCTTTTGCCGGCCGCAGTGTCTTTGTCGAAAACATACAGCGTCATCTTGTGCTCATCGACCAGCTTGCCTTGCATAACCTCGGGCGGCTCGGCAAGCGCCGGAAACGATGCGACCGCGCCCAGCGCCAACATCATCAGGGTACGCGACATAGTGTGCTCCTTGCGTTGTTGATCAATATCTACGCTAGCGCCGGGACGGCAAGCTGCTACCAACGACCTGGGAATCCCGGTTGTGTGAGATGAGTATAGGGGTGCCGAAAACCGCACGGCAATTGATGCTGTAGCACGCCCGCCGTCGACGAAGAGGAGAAGCATGGGTGCCATGGTGGAGCGCTTTGTGACGCCGATCAACCAGATGCCGACGAGGCCTGTTAAGGCCAATCTTGATGCTCCCCCCGATGATCAGACGACGACCACGGGCTTGGCTACCGGCGACACGCTGGCGTTTGACATTGGTCCAAATGCTGAACTTCGTCTGCGCAGGGTAGGCTGGCGCGTGCCGGCGGCGGCCTTCGGGGACGCCATGATTTTGCTAAGGACAAGGTGCGCGGATCTCATCAAGGCTGCGGGATTGCTTCAGCAGCGGCCTACCAGGCAAGCCGGATACATGCATGCAGACCGTTTCAACATCACCAACAGAGGCTTGCAATAGACGTCGAGGCCATACATGCCTGAAAAGGACGACTACCCCGATTGCCAATATGAAAGAGCGCAATTGCCAAGATCGATTGCGCAACTGATAGGACACACTGCGCATATTCTTTCTATTGTTGGGGTGGACCACTGGAGCGTTGCGTAGGCTTTGCACCCTTGGCAAATCATGTCCTGGCGCGAGCGATCATGTACCGATTGCATGCTTGTGCCGTCAGCATGCCCACCTTGTCTAGTGGGAGGGAAACGCGCAGCGCCAAACACCTTCAACCGGCTGCATTCTTGTAATGCGCCCGTAACTCTGTGGTCAGGTTCCGTTTCCTAGACTGCGGCTTCGTGATCGTTGGTTCATGGTGCCCGGTGAAGTTGCTGCGTGTGTTTTTGCTCTGGTTAGTACTGCTTGCGCTGCCCTCACAGGGCATGGGCGCAGGCATTCTCGCCGACTGCGAACGCGCGCATACAACAACCAAGAAGTTACGAAAGATGCAGCCCCAGCGGCCCCCCACCGCTGCACGCGCCGGCCATGAGCATTGTCATGACCACCATGGAAAAGCCACGCCCGTTCGTTTCGACGACCGCTGCAAGTCATGTCCGTCTTGCGGGGAAGTTCCGCAGCATGCGATGTTGGCGGGACTGACCATGTCCGCTTACCAGCCGAGATTGAAAACACATCGTTCGTCTCGCGCTCACTTTCTCAGCTTCGTCCCGGACCTTCTCCTACGGCCTCCTCGGCTGGTTGTCTAACACGCATCGCCGATGGCGAGCCAGCTTTCGCTTTTGTAAGAGGAGGCAGACGGCGCATCGGCAAGACCTTTGGCAGCGCCTCTACACGCGCCAAGGGAAATCGAGTGTTTCGTCAGCAAGCAACCAGGACGCCGTGAATGGCGCAGTTGCTTGCTGCGTAGGAGTTTGCCGTGCATATCTGTGTAAGTTGCCATACACCCTTGAGGCCCTTCGCTTGGTCGTGCAGCGCTTGTGGCTGGCGAGCCACCATCCGTGATGGCGTCGCTTGCTTGGCGCCCGAGATGCTGCAGGACAACGACGGCTTCCATGAGCCGCTGTTCGAGGAATACCAAAAGCTGCAGGCTGACCACTTTTGGTTCGTGCATCGCCGCAGGCTAATCGTGTGGGCGCTGCAGCGCCATTTCCCGCAGCTCCAGTCGTTTCTGGAAGTTGGCTGCGGCACAGCGGAGAACCTAGCCGCGATTGCAGATCGGTTTCGGCACGCAGAAGTGTGCGGTGGGGAACCCTCGCTGAATGCACTCCAGATGGCGCGCCGTCATTGCGGGGCGAAGTTCTTGCAAATGGATGCTCGCGCGATACCGTTTGTTGAGGCATTTGAGGTGGTCGGCGCCTTTGATGTCATCGAGCATATCGATGATGATCGACGTGCCCTAAGTGAGATGTACAAGGCCTGCCGGCGCGGTGGCGGGCTGATCTTGACAGTGCCCCAGCACCCCCGGCTCTGGAGCCGCGTGGACGATGCGGCCAAGCACAAACGTCGCTATACGCGCCGGGATCTCATTGAAAAGTTGCGCGCCACCGGGTTCCGACCGCTCTATGTCAACTCCTTTATGTCGCTGCTGCTACCGGTCATGGTTCTTTCGCGTCTGCATCAAAAGATCGCACGGACCGAGCAGGAAGTTGACGAAGGCTTTCGTATCGGGAAAACGCTTAATCGCCTGTTCTCGACGGTCTGCAACGTTGAGTCTCGCTTGCTTACCCGCGGCATTCACTTTCCGGCCGGCGGCTCACTGCTCGCCATTGCGGTCAAGGAGTAAGGTAGCGACTCAACGAACAGGAACCCGCCATTTACACGTGTCCGATACACCTACGAGAATGAGCCGCCATGACGAATCGACATCGCTTCTACAGGTACCTCGCGAGCGGCGGTGTTTCCACCGCCGCTCACTATCTGACCCTATACGCGCTGGTCCAAATGGGGACCGAGCCTGTGCTCGGATCAACCATTGCGGCGCTGGTGGGGCTGGTGCTCAACTACTCGGTCAGTCGGCGGTGGGTCTTCGATGCGTCAGCC
This sequence comes from Ralstonia sp. AU12-08, assembly GCF_000442475.1. Lineage (NCBI taxonomy): Bacteria > Pseudomonadati > Pseudomonadota > Betaproteobacteria > Burkholderiales > Burkholderiaceae > Ralstonia > Ralstonia sp. AU12-08. The sequence goes on from NZ_ASZV01000050.1 coordinate 75,574, forward strand.
AAGATCCCGGAGACGCTCGCCCGATTCGCCCTCGTATGGATGCTGGCATTGTTGATCAACGCCTGGGCACTGGCATCCCTCCTCGCTTTAGGGTTCCACTATCTGGTTGCGCAGGTGACCGCAACCGGGGTCTTGGTCCTGATCAATTTCAATCTCCACCGCCGTTGGACGTTTTCCGGTGCGCGCGTGCCCCCCCTCGATAAGTGACCCATGTCTCACCAACGCAAACACTGGACAGCACAGCCTCAACACGCCTTAGGGCAGTTACATCAGGAGACGATGCCATGAGAAAAAGTACTGTCATATCGATATTGGCAACCCTTGCCAGCTTTCCCACGATTGCAAGCGCCTTCGTCCTGCATCTCGAACATGGGTTCGGCACCCACAACCCCGTCGTGACGTTGGGCGGCATGCAGCCCTCATCCGCACTCCCTGAAGAGATCGACGTTTCGCTCAAACGGGGCGATATTCTGTCCAAAACGCTTTCGTCTCAACAGCGCTATTCCATGCGGCTGGTCAACCGTGGAAGCGTTTCCGTGAAACTCCGCTTGGATATACAAGACGCAGGCGGGATCGGCGCACTACCGGGCACGCAACCGATCGATTTGGTGTTGGAGCCGGGGGAAGCGAGAGAACTGGCTATGGAGGCTTGGACTCCAATGATGGTGGTCGTCAGTACAGCGGCGCCTTAATTTCTCCGCGTGCAACACCTGAGGCAGACGTTAGCCCGCACGGCAAAAGCCAAGAATGAGCGGGCAATGTGCCTCTGTTGCAGAGACTGCGCGTTGCACTGTTCTGACACAGTAGCGAAACCGCCGCAACAGTCGAAAAATCACCGTGAGCCCACTGCAACTCTTCGTTATCTTGGCCGGCTTAACCGGCCAGCTATTCATTGCCCGCAAAGACCCGCGCGGCTATCTAGCCTGGATTGCCGGCAACATGGGCCTGGTGTTCGTGTACTGGGAGACCAAGCAATTTGCATTGATTGCATTGCAGTTCGTCAACACAGGGATCCAGGTCACGGCTCTGATCGCTTGGCGACGAGCAAAGCGGTGCAATGAAACCAGCCCTGCACAACCGTGTGAGGCGTGACAGGGCTGGTGGTATTTTAACTGCCGGTGAACCAGGTGCTGCGCGCGATGATGACACGCACTCCCTTGGCTTCGGGTGCATCCGGCAGCAGAACGCCCAGGTCGACCGAGGTGCTCTGCATCGCTTCAATGAATGTCCACGCTTGCGTCCCGGTCCCCGTGGAGAATGCGATGGTCTCACCGGAGTCAACATTGATGTACTTCATCCCGGGCTTCACTACCACCGTGCGCGCAGCCATTGACGCAGGGGCAGGTGAGCCGAACAACAATGCGGTCTTGTTCATATTCGACGGGGGTGCCGACGGGCTTTGCCGCACGTGTTCGATCCAATTGTCCCCGCCGTCACCGCGGAATTTGTCAGAGGCCCATGCCGCCGAGCTTGCGGCAAAGAGGACTGCGAGCATGAGCGAAGCAAGTCCATTGCGATTCATCGTTTTCTCCTGGAGCGTCAAGTGGTGTGAACGATTCTAGAGAGGCATTCCTCTCCCTTCGATGACTCGCGAATTACGTCTCGGTAAGGCGCTCATACCGAAGATGAGCCTCAGGGGAGGTACACAAAAAAAGGGCCATGCCCCCATTCAGAACCACCACCGTATGCCGGCAATGATTTGCCTATCTGTCGCGCTTTGCCCCGCCGCTCGCGCAAAGTCGGCGGTCTTGCCCATCTTCTTGCCCCAAACCACGCCGATATACGGAGCAAAGTCGCGGCGGACTTCGTATCGGAGTCGCAGACCTAGCCGGAGGTCAGCCAGCCCGCTGCCGATTTCCCGTGCCTCGTCAGTCTTTGCGTAGGCGTTCGCTTCGATTTCGGGAGTCAGGACGATGCGCTGTGAGAAGCGGACGTCGTAGGTAGAGCGTACACGCGCAGCCACGCGCCCCGCGTTGCTGACGTACAGTGTCGCCTCTGCATCGAACCAGTAAGGCGCAAGGCCTTGGATTCCGAACGCTGCCCATGTGCGCGCCGGCCCGCCACCAAAGTCGCGCCGAATGCCCGTCTGCCAATCCCAGAACGGAGCAAATGCATGTCCCCACAGCGCCTCAACTTTTGCATCTTCGGTCTTACCGAATAGCCGCATACCCTGCAGTTTGAGCCACAGCCTATTGATGTCCTTTCCGATCCATCCGTGCATGTCCCACGCCAACCCGGTGGCAGCGGGAGCGCGTATGGCTTCGAACCGGTCGAACAAGAATTGGTGATAAACGTCGTTGTCGGCCATGGTGTTTCCCGGCATGGTGATGCCTCGCTTGGGATCTCGCATGGGCACGCGAGGCTCATCGCTCTTAAGGATGACGTTGATGCCGCTTTCCTCGGTATTAGCGGCCCGTTCGGGTGATGCGGACATGTTTGCTCCCTGGCTGAGAACTTGGTCAGGCATGCCCTGTCGCTTCTGTGGCATGGCTTGCATGGAGGAGCCTGCTGTCTGTGCGCCTGCGGCGTCCACAGTAAGCGCCAGCGGCGCGGCGACCAAACACAGCCATCTTTGCACTCTTGGCAACATGACTCGCTCCTTAGCCGATGGGTTAGGCCACAACCACCTTGCGGAACATGCCGGCTTCCATGTGATACAGCAGGTGACAATGGAATGCCCACTGCCCCGGGGCATCTGCCGTCACGAGGAAACTGATCTGCTTGGACGGTTGAACGTTGATGGTGTGCTTGCGAACGAGGGCTTGGCGCTCACCGTTCTCCAATTCGCTAAACATGCCGTGCAAATGCATGGGGTGGTTCATCATGGTGTCGTTGACGAGGGTGATCCGCACCCGTTCGCCGTAATACAAACGGATTGGCTCAGCCTCGGAGAACTTCTTGCCATCGAACCCCCAAATGAACCGGCGCATGTTTCCGGTCAGGTGCAGGACGATTTCGCGGCCCGGGGGCCGAGCGTCAATGGGGGGGCGAGCGTTCGCAAATCCGCATAGGCCAATACCCGACGGCCGTTGTCGCGCAATCTTGGACCGGGGTCGGCGAGCGACTTCGAAGGATTCATGGAACGCATGTCGACTTCGGGGCCGGTCTGCATGACCGACATCGTCATTGGCGGAGAAATCATGGGCTTTTGGCGTGGCGGCATCGGCATGGGGGATGCCATTCCTTCATGGCCTGACTGCGGTTGCTTGTCTTGCATATCGGCCACGGGTCCGCTCATCTCCGGCATTGAATGGCGGGGGGCGGAGTGGGATCCGTTGTTTGGCATTCGCATCGTGGTACCGGGCTGTTCTCTGCCCATAGCCATCCCGCTAGTCTCCATTCCCATGTCCGCCATGGAGAGCCAAGTTTTAGGGTCCATCGGTGGAACCTCGGCGCGCATGCCCGGCTCCGGCGCGAGTGTGGCACGTGCGTAGCCGCTGCGATCCATCGCCTGAGCAAAGATCGTGTATGCAGCATCCTGGGGCATTTGCACCAACACATCGTAGGTCTCGGCCACCCCGATCCGGAACTCGTCGACGTCCACCGCTTCGACGTCTTGCCCGTCCGCTGCGCAAACGCGCATCGTTAGACCCGGAATCCGGACGTCGAAGGTAGTGGTAGCCGATCCATTGATAAAGCGCAGTCGTACGCGCTCGCCGGCCTTCGCGATGGCCGTCCAGTTGGCAAAGGGAGTGGCGCCGTTGACTAAATAGCTATAAGTGGCGGCTGATACGTCGGCGAGGTCGGTAGGGTTCATGCGCATCTCGTTCCACATGCGCCGACGTTTGAGCGCTCCCGAGATGCCCACTGTCCTTGTGTCGTCAACGAAGTCGGCGACCGTAGGTAGCTGGAAGTTATAAAAATCGCTCGATTGCTTCAGATGTAGGAACACGCTGTCTGGATTTTCGTCCGTCCAATCGCTCAGCATGACAATGTAGTCGCGGTCACTGCGGACGAGATCTGGCTCTTGTGGTTCGATTACCAATGGGCCGTAGAGTCCGAGCTGCTCCTGAAAACGCGTGTGACTGTGATACCAGTAGGTGCCGGCCTGCCTCACCTTGAACGTGTAGATGAATGTCTGGTGAGCGGGAATGCCAGGGAATGACACGCCGGGCACACCATCCATCGCAAATGGAACGAGGATGCCGTGCCAGTGGATCGAGGTTTGCGTGTCCAGTGTGTTGGTGACCCGCAGTGTCACCTTTGACCCCTGCTTCCATCGCAGTATCGGCGCTGGGATCGACCCATTCACGGTGATGGCATAGCGTGCGCGCCCAGTGAAATTGACGAGCGTGCGTCCAATAGTCAAGTCAAAGTCGGTCCCCGTAAGCGCACCCGGATAGTTCTGAACTTGTTGTGCCCATATGGGCGCGGCCATTGTCCCGCCGAACGCGGTTGCGACCGTGCCAGCCATCCGGTGCAAAAACTTGCGGCGGCCCACGCTGCCCAGTGAAATGCTGTCGCTCACGATCCTCTCCCTATGTTGGAAGGTTGTGGTCCTGCGTTACGAACGATAGTCCCCAACGGGACTCAATGTCGGTAGCATGGGGCATGCCCAGGGCGGAGGGTGCAACGGCGGCGTTGTTGTCTTCGCTCACCATTGCTCCTCCTGTGCCAGACCGCTATGCTCACTACGACCTTCGTAGCGCGCCACTCTTTCCTCACAGGATGCCGAGCATGACCCGCCAGCACAGCCACAAAGAAGCAGCTTCGCGCCAGGAAAACGCCAACGCACCGCAAACACACAACGAGTACACGCACCAACGCCTATGCGACAGCGACGACCAACACGCTCATTCGCCCCCCGTGCCCGAGGCTGTCGAGAGCGACAAAGCAGGCGTCTCATCAACGACGGAGTTCGCGCCCACGGTTTACACCTGCCCGATGCATCCGGAGATTCGCCAGGATCATCCCGGCACGTGCCCCAAATGCGGTATGACGCTGGAGCCGGTCATGCCCGCGGTAGAGGAGGAAGAGAATGCGGAGCTTGCGGACTTCCGGCGGCGATTCTGGGCAAGCTTTCCATTGACGGCGATTGTTTTTGTGCTGGCCATGGCTGGACACCGATTGACTCGCCTCGATCCAGCATGGCAAGACAGGTTTGAGTTGGCACTGGCCACACCGGTCGTGCTTTGGGCGGGATTGCCATTCTTCAGACGGTGTGCCCAATCCTTTGTATACCGCAGCCCGAACATGTGGACGCTCATCGGCCTGGGCACGGGGGCTGCCTATCTTTACAGCGCGGTAGCGGTCGTTGCGCCGGGTGTGTTTCCCTCTACCTTTGCGGCGTCCGGCCGGGTGCAAGTGTATTTCGAAGCGGCGGCCGTCATCATTTCATTGACACTGCTGGGGCAGATGCTCGAACTGAAAGCCCGCTCGCAGACCTCAGCCGCAATCAAGTCTCTACTCGGCTTGGCCCCGAAAACGGCCAGGCGTATCAACGCAGACGACAGCGAAGAGGATGTTCCCATTGCCCATGTTCATGTGGGCGATTTGCTGCGTGTGCGACCCGGTGAAAAGGTGCCCGTGGATGGCGTTGTGGTCGCGGGCGCGAGCGCGCTCGACGAGTCGATGATCACCGGTGAGCCGATTCCCGTCTCCAAACGCGCGGGCGACCATGTGATCGGTGCCACCATGAACACCTCGGGCGCACTCGTGGTCCGGTCCGAGAAAGTGGGCGCGCAGACGGTCCTCTCGCAAATCGTACAAATGGTTGCGCAAGCACAGCGTTCCAAGGCGCCGATGCAGCGGATGGCAGACAAGGTGGCGGGCGTCTTTGTGATCGGTGTGGTCGGCATCGCCGTCATGACGCTCTTCGCCTGGGGGATCTGGGGTCCACAGCCGAGTTGGGCCCACGGCTTGATCAATGCGGTCGCCGTGCTGATCATTGCTTGCCCGTGCGCGCTCGGGCTTGCCACG